>NC_015735.1:300000-538294 GCF_000219175.1 Candidatus Moranella endobia PCIT
GCAATTCTTTTACTCCTACGGTGAAATATGTTTGCAGATTCAACAGTTTATAGCCGGCGCGAATAACGCTAGTTAAACTTGGTTCTACAAAATCAATTCCCGCCATGAATGTGTTGCGTGCTTCTGTTTTAAGCTTAGCTATATCGGATTCTACCGCGGCACAGATAGTTACCACAATTGACTCCTCAGCCGCGGCGATAGCACGCACTTGCTCAACATAAGGGTTATTGTCAAAACTATTTTCATTGACATTAGTGATGTACATCATTGGTTTGATCGTCAAAAAACTAAGATAGTCGATTGCCTGTTTCTCATCATTGGATAAATTCAATGTTCGTAGCATACCTGCATTGCTCAGTTGTAACAGGCATTTTTTCAGTGCCGATAGCTCCAACTTAGCATGATTATCACCACTTTTTGTAAGTTTTTGCACTCTATTAATGGCACGTTCGCATACTTCTAAATCGGATAAAGCAAGCTCGGTGTTAATGACAGCAATATCTTCTGCCGGATCGATTTTACCAGCCACATGAATTATATTGTCGTTTGTAAAGCAACGCACGACATGTCCAATCGCTTCAGTTGTACGGATATGATTGAGGAACTGGTTGCCTAGACCTTCCCCTTGTGATGCGCCTTTTACCAGACCAGCGATATCGACAAACTCCATGGTTGTTGGTACGATACGCTGCGGTTTGACAATTTCCGCCAGCTTATCAAGACGGGGATCGGGCATTGGCACCACTCCAGTATTGGGTTGGATAGTACAAAAAGGGAAATTGGCTGCTTTGATTCCTGCTTTAGTTAATGCATTAAACAAGGTTGATTTACCAACGTTGGGTAACCCAACAATACCGCATTTGAAACCCATAGTTATTTACCTTACATGACCGAATCATAAGTTAATAAATTACGGATAGACATAATTTATCTATTATTTCACACAAAAATCAAGCTGGTAGGCATGTAAGCGATTAATAGCCTTCTCGGCATTATTATTAATCATAATCAGTGTGCAATGTATGGCCTCATCGATAGCACCAGCAATCAACTGTAATTCTGTTTTTGGCGGTTGGCTTAGCACAAAGCTAACAACTTTATTTTTGGTACCCGGGTGTCCGATACCAATGCGTAGACGGTAGAATTGTGAATTATTACCAAAACTGCTGATAAGATTTTTCAGACCATTATGGCCGCCATGACCACCGTCAAGTTTCAACCTCGCACTACCTGGCAATAGATTAAGTTCGTCGTGAGCAACAAGGACTTCCTCAGGTGCAATGTGGTAGAATTTGGCCATCGCCATTACCGCTTTACCACTGAGATTCATAAATGTCGTAGGTACTAACAGTAAGACATTTTTATCACGGATGGTCAACTTACCGGTGTATCCGTAGAATTTGCTTTCCTTGTTTAACTTTTGATGGTAGTGCTCTGCCAGTAATTCTACATACCAGGCGCCGGCATTGTGGCGGGTAGTAGCGTATTCTTTTCCTGGATTGGAAAGGCCAACAATTAATTTGATTGACACTTGTTGATCTCATGAGAAATTAATCAAAAAGCTCTCAAAACTCTCAGCAATTATCGTCACCACAGATCTTATAAACTGTTATAAATAAAATACATGAATTTTTTACTACTTTAGGTTCAGTACTTACTTATACAGTTCATTTGGTATGGCAGATAGTATGTTTTGCCTTCAACTTTATTATTCTTAAACCTTATGCTTACCCATACCTCATGCCTGGGTAAGCATAAGGTTTGGTTATTAATACTCGAACATAGCTGATATTGATTCTTCGTTGTTTATTCGGCGGATTGCCTCTGCCAGCATTCCGGATAACGTCAAGGTACGCACATTGGTCAATGCTTGGATGGAAGTATCTAGCGGAATCGTGTCGCAGACAATTACTTCATCGATCAAAGAATTTTTGATATTTTCATATGCCTGGCCTGAAAAAATTGGATGTGTAGCATAGGCAAATACCCTTTTAGCACCGCGCTCTTTCAATGCTTCGGTTGCTTTACACAGGGTACCTCCGGTATCAATTATATCGTCAACTAGCACGCAGTCGCGATTTTCTACATCGCCAATGATATGCATCACCTGCGACAGGTTGGCTCTAGGGCGGCGCTTATCAATAATCGCCATATCGGTATCATGGAGCATCTTAGCTATCGCTCGTGCTCGTACTACACCACCAATATCTGGAGAAACAATAATAGGATTTTCCAACTCCTTCTGTAGCAGATCTTCGAATATTATCTTGCTACCGAAAACGTTATCAACAGGTACATCAAAGAAGCCCTGAATCTGTTCAGCGTGTAGATCGACAGTTAAAACACGGTCAATACCTACTCGTGACAGAAAATCAGCTATTACTTTGGCGGTAATTGGGACGCGATTGGAACGGACACGTCGATCTTGACGTGCATATCCAAAGTAAGGTATGATAGCGGTGATCCGGCCAGCAGAAGCACGGCGCAACGCATCTACCATAATTACTAATTCCATCAGGTTTTCATTGGTAGGTACGCAAGTGGATTGGATAATAAAAATATCACCACCACGGACGTTTTCATTTATTTGAACATTTATTTCGCCATCACTAAACCGGCTAACTGTAGCCTTGCCAAGACTAGTATATAAGCATTTAGTAATACGTTGTGCTAGTTTCGGGGTAGCGTTTCCAGCAAAAATTTTAATACCTTGCACGAGAACAACCTCATTGTATCCAGAGAGAATATTGCGCCAGTTTGACACCATCTTCCCTGTGCCGCTTGCATCAGGTATAATACTATCATATCATTTTGCTTAGTAAAGCTAAACAATTGCTGCCGGTAGCCAAATACAATCGATTATATGTGTTATAATCAATTCTTATATTGTATGCACAACGCACAACAATAAATATATCAATCATGAAGTTATCGATAGTTGCAAAATTAGAGTCATTGCGAGAGCGCCTTGAAGAAGTGAAAGTGCTATTAGGCGATTCCAGCATAATTTTTGATCAAAAGCGTTTTCGTGTCTTATCGAAGGAATACGCGCAGCTATCAGAGGTTTCAAGTTATTTTCAACGATGGCGTCAGGTACAAAAAGATATTAACATGGCAGAATATCTGTTACAAGAGCCTGACATGCGCGAGATGGCTAAAGATGAACTGCAGTCCTATCGTACTCAACAAGAAATACTGGAACAGCAGTTACAGTTGTTACTGCTACCAAAAGATATCAACGATGAAAGAGGCTGCTTCCTTGAGGTGCGTGCTGGCACCGGGGGTAATGAAGCAGCGTTGTTCGCTGGCGTTTTATTTCGCATGTACAGCCGTTTTGCTGAAACAAACCACTGGAAATTGGAGATAGTCAGCACAAGCGAAGGCGAGCACGGTGGCTTCAAAGAGGTTATAGCCAAGGTAGCTCATGAAGGAGCATACGGTGTACTAAAATTTGAATCCGGTGGACATCGCGTTCAGCGAGTACCAGAAACAGAATCCCAGGGACGCATTCATACTTCAGCTTGCACAGTAGCGGTAATTCCGGAGATACCATATGCTGAAATGCCAGAAATAAACAATGGAGATCTGCGTATTGATACCTTTCGCTCCTCCGGAGCAGGAGGTCAACATGTTAACACCACCGACTCAGCTATCCGCATTACTCATTTACCAACCGGGTTGGTAGTAGAATGCCAGGACGAACGCTCTCAACATAAAAATAAAGCCAAGGCTATAGCAGTGCTAGGAGCACGTTTACGCGCCGCCGAAATTCAGCGCCGTCAGCAAAAAGAAACATCAACACGCCGGAATCTGCTGGGCAGTGGTGATCGCTCCGATCGTATTCGCACGTATAATTTTCCACAGGGGCGGGTGACTGATCACCGCATAGGTTTGACCATATACCGGTTGGAGGAAGTTATTGAAGGTAAGCTAGATATGTTAATTCAACCAATAATGCAAGAGCACCAGGCAGATCAGCTAGCAGCTTTGTCTGAGATGCTCTAATCTAGAATAATGACTTGGCAACAATGGATGAAACAGGCTATCAGCCGCCTAAGCATTTCGTTAACCTTTAGTGCTAAGCAAGATGCAGAAATACTATTGGCGCATGTTACTAGTGCTACACGCTCTCGGCTACTAGCTTTTGGTGAAACTATATTAACAGAAGCACAATACTCTATGCTGGAAGCATTGTTAACACGTCGTGAACAGGGCGAACCGGTGGCTTATCTAACTGGTACACGCGAATTTTGGTCTTTGCCATTGCGTGTATCAACCGATACTTTGATTCCACGACCTGATACTGAATGTTTAGTACAGAGCGCGCTAGATCTATTGTCGAACGCCCCAGCCAAGGTACTAGATTTAGGCACCGGCAACGGTGCGATAGCACTAGCGTTGGCATCGGAACGTCCGGCATGGCAAATAACCGGCGTAGATCGATTACATGCCGCAGTTGCACTCGCTCGTGATAACGCCAATCGCTTAGAATTAAGTAATGTGCATTTTTGCGTCAGTGACTGGTATAAAAAATTAAATATGCAATGCTATAGTCTTATTGTTAGTAATCCACCTTATATTGAAGCGGATGATCCGCATCTGATGGGAGACATACGTTTCGAACCGCGCAGTGCTTTAGTAGGTGGAGAGAGCGGCCTTGAGAATTTAGCAGCTATTTGTCGTGGGGTTGGTTCGCATTTGCTACCTGGCGGCTGGCTTGTTCTAGAGCATGGCTGGCGTCAGGGTTCCGCCGTGCGCAACTTGCTTGCTGCTGCAGGTTTAGGTAAGATCTATACCATAAGAGATTATGGAAATAATGAACGAGTTAGTCAGGGACAGCAGTTGCCAATAATGTAACTACAAGGTAACAATTCAAAGTTTATCAAATTTTATTACTGTGGTCAATAGTGTCTATAAGCTAAAAAAACAACTTTCTGATTGAGGATAGTAATGTTCAATTTGCGCTCTTTGAAAGGAATTTATTATTTTAGTGGTTATTATCTATCAACCATAATCAGATCGATTAAATAATCTTTGAAGAGGATTTATTCCCATTTCGTTAGTCAAGTATAGTGGAAAGTATAGTTTTTACTATGCGAGGATTACCGGCGACAATATCACCAGAACGTAAATGATAATTTCTGCCCGCAAAATCGGTAACCAAACCACCAGCCTCACGCACTAGCCGTTCACCACTAGCAAAATCACATGGATTAAGGCTGATTTCAAACAAACCATCTACACGACCGGCAGCAACATATGCCAAATCCAGTACAGCCGATCCAGTGCTACGAAAATCTGCACACTTAACTAATAGTTTTCTTACTAGGGTCATATAGCCAATATTGTTGGCATGCTGTTTTTGCTTATAGTGAAAAGCGATTGCCAAAATGGTATCATCTAGATGGTGTGCGGTACCTACGCGCAGACGATAGCCGTTCAACTGGGCTCCCTGGCCTCTAGAAGCAGTGAACAGCTCATTTCGCATAGGATCATAAACTACAGCCACTTCCGTATAGCCTTTTATCCGTACAGCAATAGAAACAGCAAAGTGAGGAAAACGCTTAATAAAATTTGTTGTCCCATCTAATGGGTCGATAATCCATTGTATATTAGTATTTTCAACTTCAAGCTCACCACTATTGTTGATAACAATTGAGTGTTGCGAGTAGAATTTACGAATCAGGTCAACAATAACATGTTCCAATTTAGTGTTGATGTTAGTGACAAAATTATTGTTGTATTTTTTACTGGCTTCGATGGTATCAAAGTTTTCATAACTTTTAGCAATTAAATTACCCGCCATTCGCGCAGCGCGAATGGCGATATTAAGCATCGGCTGCATGTATATCTTCCATAAGCTAATAAAATTACTAATTATAACAAAAAGTTAGCAAAAGAATTAAACTTCTGTCCTATTGCCTATCTTGGATCTAACTTATAACATTACCAATACTTATTGATAAACTATCGCTCTATCTAATTATTCAACTATTAGGTTGATTTATAACCGCAATCATTAAAAGGACAAAACAGTGTCGAATGTATTTGAAACGAGTTGATAGCTTTAGCTAAAAAAAATAACAGATACGAAAGTTGTTAAATAGTATATTATATATCATCTATCACTGCTTAAAAGCAGTGATAGATTATTAAGTGGTTACTTAACTGAAGAGATTAGTCTGTGCTACTCGCATAAAAAAAGGTAATATTTATTATATTTGGTATGTTAACCATTCATTGTTATCTCATTGGCTTAAATATAAATTGGTAGTCACCAACTAATATAATAGCGATAGTTATTTACTGTATCAGTACTTTCATCATAGTTTTAACTAAATTAATAGATGTAACCAGTTATCAGGTAGTACTATCAAGCATGAAAACAATAAGATGAACAATTAACGTAGTTGAACTAGTGATAAATATTACAGCAAATAGTTAACCATAATAAACGATTCATGACTAAATCTTAAACCTACTTGATTTAGTGCAAGGCGTCTTTTGTTATTTTTGATGCCTGGAGATAACGAATCATGAAATTACCGATTTATCTTGATTACTCAGCTACTACTCCGGTTGACCCAAGAGTAGCAGAAAAGATGATGCAGTATCTTACACTTGATGGAATCTTTGGTAATCCTGCTTCCCGTTCCCACCGTTATGGCTGGCAAGCGGAAGAAGCAGTCGATATTGCGCGTAATTATATCGCCGCACTTGTTGGTACTGATTCTCGAGAAATTATATTTACTTCCGGTGCTACTGAGTCTGATAATCTCGCCCTGAAAGGGGCTGCTTACGCTAATCGCGCTCAAGGTAACCATATTATTACTGCATTAACTGAGCATAAATCGGTTATAGATACTTGTCAGTATTTGGAAAAAGAAGGCTTCATGGTCACTTGGTTAGTTCCGCTAGCTAACGGTATCGTTACCCCACAGCAATTGAGTAATGCTATCCGTGATGACACAATTCTGGTGTCATTAATGCACGTTAACAACGAAACTGGCGTAATTCAGGATATCGCAGCCTTTGGTAAACTTTGCCGCGCCAGCGGGGCATTATTCCATGTAGATGCTAGTCAAAGCGTGGGCAAATTGCCCATTAATCTAGCCACATTGCCAGTCGACTTTATGTCGTTTAGCAGCCATAAAGTTTATGGACCGAAAGGTATCGGCGCTTTATTCGTTCGTCGTAAACCATGGGTTCGAATCAATGCACAAATTCATGGTGGTGGTCAAGAACTAGGTCTGCGCTCCGGAACACTACCTGTGCATCAAATTGTCGGTATGGGAGAAGCTTATAATATCGCAGCGCAAGTTATAGCGAATGAAATGCCGTTTCTACGGGCACTACGCGACCAACTGTATCATGGATTACAGCATAATATCGATGGTGTTAATGTTAATGGCGACTTACAACAGGGTGTAGCAACTATTCTGAATATTAGCTTACGTGATATGGAAAGTGATTCCCTTATGATAGCATTGAAGGATCTAGCAGTATCTACAGGCTCTGCCTGTACTTCCGCCCACCTGGAGCCGTCTCATGTCTTACGCGCCATGAAGTTGTATAATGTTGATAATGTACTTACCAACAACTCCATTCGTTTCTCTTTGGGACGTTTTACCACACAGGAAGAAATAGACTACACTATTAAACACACCAGAACAGTTATTACGCAACTACGCAAACAAAAAAATTTAGTTGACGCAGTATTTAGCCGAACAATCTAAATTCCATTCTAGCTAACTTATATGCCAGCCACTACATGCTAACCTATTCAAACTTGGCCTGGTTGATTTACTAATTTGTGTTAAATTGCACCACTTAACACTAATTTAAGTATTTATTTCTTGTCAACGACAAGTAAGTATCTATAATATGTTATCAATAAACGTAGTAATTGCTCTTCTAAAATAGTTCCACTAGTTAGTGGAGTCATGCGAAGATACAAATGATAATGGTGTTAATCTAAATATTAGCGTATATAATATGTCCCCTTCGTCTAGGGGTCTAGGACACCGCCCTTTCACGGCGGTAACAGGGGTTCGAACCCCCTAGGGGACGCTACTTAAGGCACTAATAAATGGGCTGTTATCAACAGCTACTAGTTTAGCTTAGCATTAGCATAAAAATGTAATATTTTGTAAGTATTTTGTTCTTTAACAATCTGGAATAAACTAGACATGAGGTAAAAACTTAGTATGCGTATGCTATGCGCATATTTATTTATCAATGTCGATCCAAGTCGATCCAATAACCAAGAACCAAGTTCTCAAACCTGAAAAAAAGACAAACAGCTCAGGGTTGTGAGGTTAAGTAATTAAGCGTACACGGTGGATGCCTAGGCAGTCAGAGGCGATGAAGGACGTGCTAATCTGCGAAAAGTGCCGGTGAGCTGATATGAAGCTTTTAAAGCCGGCAATGTCCGAATGGGGAAACCCGATGCAATGAGTTGCATCATCGTTAGGTGAATCCATAGCTTAACGAAGCGAACCAGGGGAAGTGAAACATCTCAGTATCCTGAGGAAAAGAAATCAACCGAGATTCTCCTAGTAGTGGCGAGCGAAAGGGGAATAGCCCAGAGCCATCATCAGCTGGTGCATCAGGAGAACGGTCTGGAAAGTCCGGTAACATAGGGTGATAGCCCCGTATCCGAAGATGCATTGGTTGTGAGCTCGATGAGTAGGGCGGGACACGTGATATCCTGTCTGAAGATGGGGGGACCATCCTCCAAGGCTAAATACTACTGACTGACCGATAGTGAACCAGTACCGTAAGGGAAAGATGAAAAGAACCCCGGCAAGGGGAGTGAAATAGAACCTGAATCCGTGTACGTACAAGCAGTGGAAGCATCTTTTATTATGGTGTGACTGCGTACCTTTTGTATAATGGGTCAGCGACTTATATTCTGTAGCAAGGTTAACTGTATAGGGGAGCCGTAGGGAAACCGAGTCTTAACTGGGCGTTTAGTTGCAGGATATAGACCCGAAACCCGGTGATCTAGCCATGGGCAGGTTGAAGGTTAGGTAACACTAACTGGAGGACCGAACCGACTAATGTTGAAAAATTAGCGGATGACTTGTGGCTAGGGGTGAAAGGCCAATCAAACCGGGAGATAGCTGGTTCTCCCCGAAAGCTATTTAGGTAGCGCCTCATGAAGTCATCTACGGGGGTAGAGCACTGTTTCGGCTAGGGATCCATCCTGGATTACCAACCCGATGCAAACTGCGAATACCGTAGAATGTTATCATGGGAGACACACGGCGGGTGCTAACGTCCGTCGTGAAGAGGGAAACAACCCAGACCGCCAGCTAAGGTCCCAAAGTCATGGTTAAGTGGGAAACGATGTGGGAAGGCTCAGACAGCCAGGATGTTGGCTTAGAAGCAGCCATCATTTAAAGAAAGCGTAATAGCTCACTGGTCGAGTTAGCCTGCGCGGAAGATGTAACGGGGCTAAACCATGCACCGAAGCTGCGGCAGCGAACGAAGGATAGTTCGTTGGGTAGGGGAGCGTTCTGTAAGCCTGCGAAGGTAACCTGTGATGGTTGCTGGAGGTATCAGAAGTGCGAATGCTGACATAAGTAACGATAAAGCGGGTGAAAAGCCCGCTCGCCGGAAGACCAAGGGTTCCTGTTCAACGTTAATCGGAGCAGGGTTAGTCGACCCCTAAGGCAAGGCCGAAAAGCGTAGCCGATGGGAAACAGGTTAATATTCCTGTACTTGGCGTGATTGCGAAGGGGAGACGAAGAAAGCTAGGTTCGCCAGGTGACGGTTGTCCTGGTTTAAGCGTGCAGGTGGAAGGAGCAGGAAAATCCACTCTTTCGTAACACTGAGGCGTTATGACGAACCACTGCGGTGGTGAAGGAATTAATGCTACGCTTCCGGGAAAATCCTCTAAGCTATCGGTCCCGTTAAATCGTACCCAAAACCGACACAGGTGGTTAGGTAGAGAATACCCAGGCGCTTGAGAGAACTCGGGTGAAGGAACTAGGCAAAATGGTGCCGTAACTTCGGAAGAAGGCACGCTGGCATGTAGGTGGCGAGCCTTGCGCTCTGAGCTGAAGCCAGTCGCAGATACCAGCTGGCTGCAACTGTTTATTAAAAACACAGCACTGTGCAAACACGCAAGTGGACGTATACGGTGTGACGCCTGCCCGGTGCCGGAAGGTTAATTGATAGGGTTATCCGTAGTCAGGAAAAGCTCTTGATTGAAGCCCCGGTAAACGGCGGCCGTAACTATAACGGTCCTAAGGTAGCGAAATTCCTTGTCGGGTAAGTTCCGACCTGCACGAATGGCGTAATGATGGCCAGACTGTCTCCACCCGAGACTCAGTGAAATTGAAATCGCCGTGAAGATGCGGTGTACCCGCGGCAAGACGGAAAGACCCCGTGAACCTTTACTATAGCTTGACACTGAACATTGATCCTTAATGTATAGGATAGGTGGGAGGCTGTGAAATGTGGGCGCCAGTTCACATGAAGCCAACCTTGAAATACCACCCTTTAATGTTTAATGTTCTAACTCAGACCCGTGATCCGGGTTAAGGACAGTGTCTGGTGGGTAGTTTGACTGGGGCGGTCTCCTCCCAAAATGTAACGGAGGAGCACAAAGGTTAGCTAATCACGGTCGGAAATCGTGAGGTTAGTGCAAAGACATAAGCTAGCTTGACTGCGAGAGTGACGGCTCGAGCAGGTGCGAAAGCAGGTCTTAGTGATCCGGTGGTTCCGCATGGAAGGGCCATCGCTCAACGGATAAAAGGTACTCCGGGGATAACAGGCTAATACCGCCCAAGAGTTCATATCGACGGCGGTGTTTGGCACCTCGATGTCGGCTCATCACATCCTGGGGCTGCAGTAGGTCCCAAGGGTATGGCTGTTCGCCATTTAAAGTGGTACGTGAGCTGGGTTTAGAACGTCGTGAGACAGTTCGGTCCCTATCTGCCGTGGGCGCTGGAAGATTGAGAGGGGCTGCTCCTAGTACGAGAGGACCGGAGTAGACGTACCACTGGTATTCGGGTTGTCATGCCAATGGCACTGCCCGGTAGCTATGTACGGAAGAGATAACCGCTGAAAGCATCTAAGCGGGAAACTTGCCTCGAGATGAGTCTTCCCTGAGGCTTTTAGCCTCCTAAAGGGACGTTAAAGACGATGACGTTAATAGGTTGGGTGTGTAAGCGCTGTGAAGCGTTGAGCTAACCAATACTAATGACCCGTGAGACTTAACCTTACAACACCTAAGCTGTTTGAGAGCGCAATTGACAACTTGGAGAAGTATGTTCTGGATTATTCATGATGCTGATTGTAGCAAAAGCAAAAGAATTTGCCTGGCGGCATTAGCGCGGTGGTACCACCTGACCCCATGCCGAACTCAGAAGTGAAACGCCGTAGTGCCGATGGTAGTGTGGGGTTTCCCCATGCGAGAGTAGGGAACTGCCAGGCAACTAAGATAGATAATTTAGTTTAGTGGTGCGGTAGTTCAGTTGGTTAGAATACCGGCCTGTCACGTCGGGGGTCGCGGGTTCAAATCCCGTCCGCACCGCCATGCTTTGAATCTAAATTATAGATCTATAGTTATTATAGTTCTCTATTGTTCAAAAATTACCATGGCGTAGACGTAATACCGCTCATCAGCTAATGTTACATGCATTCTGGTAATTTTTAACCTGCTAGCTAATTCAGCAGCTTGAGCAATCAATTGCAATGAAGGTTTTCCCATGGCATCGTTGCAGACCTCAACCTGTGAAAAAGTAAGCCCGTTACGAATACCGGTGCCAAAGGCCTTCGACACTGCTTCTTTTACAGCAAAACGTTTAGCAAGAAATCGTACCGGCTTATTATGCTGTTGATATTGCAGTAATTCATTTTGACTGAGTATCCGACGTGCTATTTTAGCACCTGTGCGGGAAACTACCGCCTCCATTCGCTCCAGCTCGACGATATCGGTACCAATACCAACAATCGCCATCAGCAGCATGCTTCATGTATAAGGCGTTTCATATCTTTTACTGCTTCTTCTAAGCCGCTAAGCACAGCACGACTAATAATGGCATGACCAATATTTAACTCATGCATAAAGGTTATTGCTGCCACTGGTTTAACATTGTGATAATTAAGACCATGTCCAGCATTAACCTTTAGTCCTAGAGTGGCGGCGTATTGTGCTCCTTGACGGATGCGGGCATACTCTGCCTCACGCGAGACCTCGTCCACTGCGTTGGCATAGGCGCCGGTATGAAGTTCAATGTAGGGCGCACCTATATCCGCCGCCGCCTTGATCTGCTGCTCATCGGCCTCGATAAACAACGAACTCTTAATTCCAGCATCACTCAGTCGAACCACAGCTTGACGTAGTTTATTACGCTGAGCAGCAATATCAAGTCCGCCTTCGGTAGTTACTTCATGGCGTTTTTCTGGAACTAGGCAGCAAAAGTTCGGCAATAAGGTACAGGCAATGGCCATCATCTCTTCTGTTACTGCCATTTCTAGATTCATATTAGTCTGAATAGTTTGGCGCAATAGCTTAACATCACGATCGTTTATATGACGGCGGTCTTCACGCAAATGTACCGTAATGCTATTTGCTCCAGCTTGTTCTGCAATAAACGCGGCATGAACTGGATCTGGCCAAGCAGTACCACGCGCATTTCTTAATGTCGCAATGTGATCAATATTTACACCTAGTCGTAATTCAACCATATTTATACCTAACCTATTGAACAGCAACGATATGATTATTCAATACTTCTAGTTTAACTGGTTTACCTGGTAACAACTGACCTGACAGAATTTGCTGCGCTAGCGGGTTTTCTATTTCTTGTTGAATGGCACGTTTCATCGGTCGTGCACCATATACAGGATCAAAACCGGATTTACCTAGCAGCACTAACGCTTCGTCACTTATATTGGCAGTATAACCACGTTCCTCTAAACGTTGGTACAGACGACGCAACTGAATCTGTGCAATCTCTATAATATGATTACGATTTAAAGGATGAAAAACAACAACTTCATCCACACGGTTAATAAATTCTGGACGAAAATTATGACTTACCACCTCAAGCACGACATCTTTTATCTCAAGATAGTTAATTTGGTCGAAACGTTCCTGAATAATTTCCGAACCCAAGTTAGAAGTCATTATTATTACAGTATTACGAAAATCAACTGTGCGACCTTGACCATCTGTTAGACGGCCGTCATCTAAGACTTGCAATAGAATATTAAATACATCTGAATGTGCTTTTTCGATTTCATCTAATAACATTACTGAATAAGGTCTCCTCCGTACCAACTCTGTTAAATATCCTCCTTCTTCATAACCAACATAACCGGGAGGGGCACCAACTAGTCGTGATACAGAATGTTTTTCCATAAATTCTGACATATCTATACGAACCATAGCATCTTCACTATCGAATAAAAAGGTTGCTAGTGCTTTGCACAATTCGGTTTTACCAACTCCAGTTGGTCCAAGAAACATAAAAGAACCAATTGGCCGATTAGGGTCAGCTAGGCCAGCACGACTTCGTCGAATAGCATTAGATACAGCTGCAACTGCCTCATGCTGCCCAATAACTATCTTCTGTAAATGCTGCTCCATGCGTACCAACTTTGCCCGTTCACTCTCAAGCATTCTTGAGACCGGGATTCCCGTCCAGCGCGCCAATACTTCAGCTATCTCAATATCGGTAACTCTGTTACGCAATAGGCGTAGACCTTTGCTCTCTGCTTGTGATGCAGCCTCTAGCTGTTTTTCTAACTCTGGTAGTTTACCATATTGTAATTCTGACATTCGCGCTAAATCACCGACACGTCTGGCCTGCTCAATAGAAATTTTTGTCTGTTCAAGTTCTGCTTTCAAATTCTGTGTGCCAGATAAAGAAGCTTTCTCTGCTTTCCATTCTTCTTCAAGTTCCGAATAGTCACGTTCTTTCTTAGTCAGTTCATTATTAAGCATAGTCAGCCGCTTGACACTGGCATCATCCATTTCTTTTTTTAGCGCCTGTTGTTCCAATTTCAGTTGAATAATTCGCCGCTCTAGACGGTCTAGTTCTTCCGGTTTAGAGTCTATTTGTATGCGAATACTTGATGCGGCTTCATCAATCAGGTCAATTGCTTTGTCTGGTAGTTGTCTGTCGGCAATATAACGATGAGATAAATTCGCAGCGGCAACGATGGCGGGATCGGTAATTTGCACATGGTGATGCAGTTCATAACGTTCTTTCAAACCTCGTAGGATAGCAATCGTAGCTTCTACACCGGGCTCGGCAATAAACACCTTTTGAAAACGCCGTTCCAGTGCAGCATCCTTTTCTATAAATTTGCGATATTCGTTAAGCGTTGTTGCCCCTACGCAGTGTAGTTCGCCGCGTGCCAGCATAGGTTTAAGCATATTACTAGCATCCATTGCACCATCTGCCTTGCCAGCTCCTACCATGGTATGTAACTCGTCAATAAATAATATGATATTACCTTCTTGTTTGGACAAATCGTGCAATACACTTTTTAGTCGTGCTTCAAACTCACCGCGGTATTTCGCCCCTGCGACTAGCGACCCCATATCCAGCGATAATACTCGGTTATTTTTTAATCCTTCTGGTACCTCGCCGTTGACTATACGCTGAGCTAGTCCTTCTGCAATAGCAGTTTTTCCAACTCCTGGTTCACCTATCAGAACCGGATTATTTTTAGTACGACGTTGAAGTACTTGGATCGTACGTCGAATTTCTTCATCACGGCCAATGACTGGGTCAAGTTTTCCTTGTTCAGCATGTTCAGTAAGGTCAATGGTAAAATTTTTTAGTGCTTGACGTTGATTTTCCGCGTCCTGATCTTTGACTGGTTCGCCGCCGCGCATTAGATCAATAGCATTGGTTATATTAGCAACAGTAACACCGGCTAACTTCATGATTTCAGCCAAAGTTCCTCGTGATTCTAACGATGCAAGAACAAACAGTTCGGAAGAGATAAAACTGTCTGCACGTTTTTGCGCGATTTTATCGCATAGGTTCAGCACGCGCACTAGATCTTGTGAAGGCTGTATATCACCTCCTGTGCCATCCACCTGTGGTAGTCGCTCACAAGCCTGCTCTACCGCTCTGATCAATGAAACTATATTGATACCAGCAGATTGCAATAGAGGACGTACAGTGCCGCTTTCCTGTTTCAATAGGCATGCCATTACGTGCAATGGTTCGATGAATTGGTTGTCATGCCCGATGGCCATGGACTGGGCATCGGCGAGGGCCATTTGAAATTTATTAGTAAAACGATCCAGACGCATAATTTCTCCCATTTTGGTAACTAATATTACTATAAGCGTAAATTATTGTTCTTGATCGTTCAGTTTAATAACTGATGTCAGCAAAATTAAATCTACCATTTGATGATACCTGCTAGTTTAAGTTAAACCAATTACTTACTTAATCAATCAGTTTACAAACAATAACGACTTTCTTTTAACTGTTTGGTGTCTTCTTTTAACGCTGCTATCAAAGTCACCATATCCTGTGGCATTGGAGCATACCATTCCATTGGAATGGAGGTAATAGGATGGTAAAGCCGTAGAAAAGTGGAATGGAGCGCCTGACGATCAAAACGACACAATACATCATTAAGTGCTTTGGAAGCATATTTTGATAATCGCGGCCGCTTACCGTACAAGGGATCACCCACGATTGGATGATTGAGATGCGCCATATGCACGCGAATCTGATGGGTGCGGCCAGTCTCTAAACACAATATTAAGCGGGTATGGGCGCGAAATTGCTCCATAATACGGTAATGGGTCACCGCTGGCTTACCCAGCGAGTGTGTCACCATTTGTTTGCGCTTGATTGTGTGACGAGCGATTGGCTGCTCAACAGTGCCATTGGCGGTCATAGTGCCAATAACAATCGCTTCGTATTTACGGGTAATTTCATGCGCCTGTAGCGACTCTATCAGGCGAGTTTGTGCTGTTACGTTTTTGGCTACCACTATCAAACCAGTGGTATCTTTGTCAAGACGATGGACTATACCAGCACGAGGTACAGCTATGATAGAAGGTATATAGTACAGTAGCGCGTTTAACATGGTGCCATCAGTATTTCCAGCGCCAGGGTGTACCACCTGATTACGCGGCTTATTAATTATAAGTAGAGCTTCATCTTCATAAACGATATTTAACGGGATAGCTTGCGCTTCCCAGCATGGTTCTTCGTCGATCAATGCTTGTATCTTAATACACTCACCACCAAGCATTTTTGTTTTAGGTATCACCTTAACTAGTTCGTTTACCCACACCAAACCTGCAAGTATCCAGGTTTTTATCTGTGATCGGGAATAATCAGGAAACATTTTAGCCAAAGTATAATCCAGACGTTGCCCGCATTGTGATTCCTTAACTGTACCTGTAAGAATTTTAGCATGTTTCATGGCATAATGTATCTTAGTTAACTATGTCGCGTGTGCTGAAGAGTTCATGGTTAATCATCACTGACCAGCGATCTTCATCGCCGATAACAGGACCGAGCCGCATTGAATATTATTGCGTGTTTCAGTATCTTGACCTACACTAACAATATTGCGTAGCATATCACGCAGGTTACCGGCAATGGTGATCCCGCTAACAGCATATTGTATTTCGCCGTTTTGCACCCAGAAACCAGCGGCGCCTCGTGAATAGTCGCCTGTAATGATATTGATTCCTTGCCCCATTAGTTCTGTTACCATCAACCCACGATCCATCTGTTTCAGTAATCCGGTTAAATCAGTCTGCTGTTGGGAAATGCACCAATTGTATATACCACCGGCATGGCCGGTGCTTTTTAGACCCAATTTGCGCGCTGCATAACTATTTAGCAGCCAAGTACTAAGCAATCCATCCTGGACTATCACCATATTACGAGTCCTAACACCTTCACTGTCAAACGGAGCAGAAGCCAGGCCTTTTTGCAGGTGGGGATATTCGTTTATGGATAACCACTCTGGCAGAACAGCCTGTCCTAGTAAATCTAGTAAAAAAGTTGACTTACGATATATATTTTCGCCGCTGATAGCCTCTACCAGAGGACCAAAAAGACCATTGGTCACTTCAGCAGCAAACAATACTGGCACCTCCATGGTAAGCAGCTTGCGCGGATATAGGTGCGTAACAGTACGGCGCGCGCATTCCTCACCTACCCATTGCGGTAATCGTAAATCTTTGAAGTCGCGGCCGATGGTATAGGCGTAATTACGTTCCATCTTGCTGCCACTTCCAGCTATAACGCTACATGAAAGAGAGTGGAGGCTGCTGCTGTAACTTTGTAGCATCCCATGGCTATTACCGAAAATGTGGGTACTAAAATGGCTATTAAAGTTGCCCCCTGCGGTTTGAGTAATGCGTTTATCGCTATCTAGGGCTGTCTGTTCTGCTTCGGCAGCCAGGGCAATTCCACGTTCAGCGTCTAGCTCAACTGGGTGGAATAAATCTAAATCAGGCGCTTCAAATGCTAACAGTTGTTTATCTGCTAACCCTGCTGCTGGATCTGGAGAGGTATAACGTACAATATTTACCGCAGCATCGACGGTGTTGGCAATGGCTTCCTGACTTAGATTGGTAGATGAAGCACTGCCTTTGCGTTGCTGATAATAAACATTTATACTCAGGACACTATCGCTGTTAAATTCAACATTCTCAACCTCACCATAGCGGGTGCTAATGCTGATTCCAGTGGTTTTGGTCACTGCCACTTCAGCGTCAGTTGACCTAGAACGAGCCATATCTAACGCCTGCGCGACCACGTGTTCTAAACGTTTGCGTTGTTGGGTCACCTGATTAACTACATGCATAGTATTGTGATTATTCATAGAGCCTGATCTGCTAATAATATAATATAGCTGAATGTCAGTTGCACATTTAATAACAGCAAATGTGCAACTAATTTTAACATCATATCTTAGGTTGAACCAAATACGAGTAGTAAATTACTCGGTATTATTCAGTACAGATTTTCAATCTGTACAATCATGAAATTAAAAATTAACTTTAGGGTTACCGTTATTTGTTAGCTGGCATAGTCTCATTTTTTACATATAATTACGGTACGCTACTGCTCAGTTGTAAAATTTCAATATACCATTATAAAATGGTAAATATATTCTATAAAAGTAACCACCAATGGTAATTTAATTTGTTTTATAATGTACTATGATCACTTAGTACTTAGTACTATGATGATTAGTTTGAATAGTTAGTTAGAAGAAGAGCCAACACGTTGTTAGTATGCGTGTTTTAAAAGTAAATAGCTAGCCTAGCAAATAGCACCAATGTTAATTAGTCCAGTTAGGAATCTATCTTATGTTGTGGTTTAAGAATGCCATGATTTATCGGTTAAAGATGCCGCTTCAGCTATCGAGCGCTCAACTAGAACAACAGTTGTCCGCCTTCGCTTTCACTCCATGTGGTAGTCAAGATATGGTCCACTTTGGGTGGGTTCCTCCTATGGGTACCAAAAGCGATACTTTAGTAAAAGCAATACCGGGACATTTACTGCTTTGTCTAAGTAAAGAAGAAAAAATTCTTCCGTCCTCAGTGATTAAGCATGAACTGCAGGATAAGATTACTAAATTAGAACATGAAAAAAGACGAAAACTGCGAAAAATAGAAAAAGATGTACTAAGAGACGAGGTGTTGCACACCTTAGTGCCTCGTGCTTTCAGTCGTTTTAGTAAGACATTACTATGGCTAGATCTGGTAACCAATCTAGTGCTAATTGACGCTATGAGTACAAAAAAAGCAGAAGAGTGTTTAGCACTGCTGCGTAAATCTATCGGTTCGTTACCAGTGGTGCCTCTGACCATGGAAAGACCAATTGAAATAATCCTTACTGATTGGGTCAGCAGAGGAGATCCTACCGCAGGCTTCTTTATTCAAGATGAAGCGGAACTGAAAGCTATTCTAGAAGAAGGTGGTATTGTTCGTTGTAAAAAGCAGGATTTATCTAGTGAAGAAATAGCTGGCCATATAAAGGCTGGCAAACTAGTGACAAAACTGGCGCTGGATTGGCGGGATCGAATACAGTTTGTTCTTAGTGGTGATGGTATGGTGAAACGTTTGAAATTTTCTAATAAGCTGCGCGCGCAGAATGCTGATCTTGATTGCGATGGGGTTGCTGCCCGTTTCACTGCAGATTTTATTTTAATGACGAGTGAATTAGCCGCCTTAATCACTGAGCTAATTGCAGCTATTGGTGGTGAGGTATAGGTAGCATTAACTGTGCCTTTAGGCAAAAATTTTGCTGCGACGGAATAGGTAGACCAAATACAACGGTATAAATATTTGCTAGTAATTAGCATTAGCTACTATCGCAAGTACTTCAAGCACTTAACATAACAAAACTAGCTAATTAATACTGTAACAGCGTAAGCGTTGTGTCCTTTTTTTTACATAAAGGATATGCAATAATGACAAGACGCAACTGGCTATTACAACAATTGGGAATTAAAAAATGGAAGCTTCGGTGTCCTGCTGCTGTATTACCGGGGGCAATAGCTTTTACTACTACATTACCGGACCATATTCGTTTATTACTGGTAGCCTACTCGCTACCGCCAGTTGATCATCAACTTGTAGTAGACGTCGCGCGTAGCATGGCGATAACCCCGGCGCAGATATACAGAGTAACGCCTAAGCAGGTGATGCTACTGCAACAGAATAGCGTCCGCTGCTATTGCTGGTGGCTTGGTCTAGACGTCCTACGGAATTTTGCTGGCATTTCTTTTAATACGCCACCTCTTGCGGTACTGTCATCAAATGTTGGCGCTAAGTGTGAGCTATGGCACCGAATAAGTACCATCATATTACATACCGCTGCTATTAGTTGTAGGCTTGATTGATATTTAACCAATATTACCCTGACCAGACATTATACAATCTACCTGTATTGTACCTAATTCCTAATAGCGCCGATGGATAAAATTTAATGCTTTAGCCAGTATTGTTAGGTCCGCTCGGGAATAATGATGTATAAAAAAATGATGCATAAAATATGCGGCATATCCTCAGTTATTTTTTTTTGATACTTTTACCTGCTGCGGTACGATGCAAATAGATAGCTAATTAAATAGAGAGCACGGGGCATGCTACACTACTTTGTTCTGATGCCGTACGGCAGTGGCCATGCAGCCAAAGCGCCAGTATAGTCATTGCAAACACGCAATATACTGTCAGCCACGAGATCATTGTTCAAAATAGCTTGTATCCATACACTGCTGTTCTCCAGCCTGCATGCTGCGAGCACCGTACCAGTACGCCGCCAATTGTTGCCCACTTTTAGTTCCAAATAGTCGCCGGCATTGGGTAGTTGGCAGGCGTTGCCCACCAGCCAGTACAGTGCACGCTTATTCACACCTAGATATTGGGCTCGCGCTACCATTTCCTGACCGATATAGCAGCCTTTATGAAAACTAATGCCGTCCAGGGCCTGGATATTAGCTGCCTGCGGAATAAACTTTGCGCTATTGGCGCTGTCGATAATTGGATAGCCTGCCTCAATATCCAGCGCAAGCCATTGAAGACTATTATTAAGCTTTGCTTTACCTTCAAGCTGCTTGATCAAATTTTCGCGCACTGCCGGCGTTGTTACCAGTAAAAAGCGTGGCTTGGGTAGATTTAAATAAAGTATAGTAGTGTCAGGATAATGTTTTACTGGCTCACACACATCGGGGATGTTAGTAAATAGGCTGCCAAGTGCAGCAGGTGCTTGAAAACCAGCTATGCCCAGTAATACCGCCTTATTATCTACGTAGATTGTGGTGTTGTCAAAAATGGCATACTTTTTTAGTGCCGTACTCTGGCTATCACATATGCTGCGCCTTTCTATAAAGGCTATGCCTTCAATATGATGAAATACACACATATTGCTTAACATTTTACCTGCGGCATTGCAATGAGCAGCAAAGCTAAAACGATTAATCTCCAACGATAAGACATCGCAAGTTAACTGACACTGTAGGAATTTTAAACTATCAGCACCATGAAGCATAATCAACGACCAATCATCCAGAGACATAAGCGTCAATGGCAAATAATGGGATGGCAATGGACAACGTTGAGGAAAAATAACTTGAGCTTGAGATAACAATAAACATTCCTGTAGGTAAGTAGTATTAGATAAGTAGAGGAGTAGTATTAGAATTATAGTAAATAAATACCGGTAGTTTGCCAGCTGATAGGACTGACAATAAAGTTTAACATCTATATATATAGATATTTATTAGATATATATCATCTAGCGCTGCTCCTAATAACGGTAAGCCCAGACTATCATAATTACGCCAGTTATAATCATTGGTAGCGACAAAATCTGCCCTATGCTGATAATGCCTCTAAACAGGCCTAATTGGGTATCTGGCTGGCGAACAAACTCTACCAAAAGACGAAAAACGCCGTAGTAAATAAGAAAAAAACCAGAGACGCTGCCGATAGGCCGTTGCTTGCTGCGGATAAACAAATTTAGCATAATAAATAGCACTATTCCTTCAAGGAGCATTTCGTAGATCTGTGATGGATGGCGAGGGAGCACTCCATATCGCTCGAATAACTCTTGCAATTGCGGATTAGCAGGCAGCAGCGCTAAATCTTCCTCCCGTGAACCAGGAAAAAGCATCGCCCAGGGTGTATCAGTTGTGACCCGTCCCCATAACTCGCCATTGATAAAATTACCTAAACGGCCAGCACCTAAACCAAATGGTACTATAGGAGCGATAAAATCTGTCACCAGGGTGAAATGACGTCGGGTGCGATGAGCAAACCATAGCATAACAACTATAACCCCTATCAAACCACCGTGAAATGACATGCCGCCGTCCCATACCATCAATAGATAAATTGGATTCGCTAAAAATAGCGGTAGGTGGTAAAATACCATATAACCGATACGGCCGCCGAGAAACAAACCAATAAAACCTGCATACAGAAGAGTTTCAACTTCTGCTTTACGCCATCCATTCGCGCGCCGTCCCGCCAACCATATGGTAAAAAAGAAGCCCAATAGATACATCAAACCATACCAGTGCAGGGAAAACAGGCCAATAGAAAAAATAATGGGGTCTAACTGAGGAAAGGTAAGATAAGAGGTCTGCATCCTAAACCACAAAGTTTTCTTGTTATTATCATTATGCAGGGCGGCCGTTTGGTACAGATATTATAGGCATAATTGTCTACTGAACTACGTATGCTGCTGTGTTTTGCTGTAAATAAGTTAGGTGCGCCAAGCTACAGAATGTTATGCGCAGCTTGCGATGCCTAATCCTGCCGCAACACACCAATTGTGCAGCAGAGCTAGTTACTTCGGTGTTAAATATTGCACGTTTAAGAATAACCATATACGGTTAGTGAAGTTAATTAAAGATGGCAAGTATTAGCTACAGCTACAACATAACGTTTTTTTCCAGCAGCCTTTTCCCGCAATGGCATCAAAACTCCATAAAATTCCTTCATTACCCGAAGGTAAACATTCCGTTTGAAGGAAACAACCCGACGCACTGGGTACCAGAAGCTTACCCAGCGCCAACAGTCAAATTCAGTTAGCCCCCCCTGCTGTATATTAATCTCCACATCAGGACAAATAAGCTGTAGCAGAAACCATTTTTGCTTCTGACCAAGACATACTGGTTTAGTATCCCAGCGGATCAGCGGTTTTGGAAGTTGATAACGTAACCAGTTACGCGTTGACGCTAGGATACAAACATCTTTGTGTCTCAGACCTACCTCTTCGAACAGCTCGCGGTACATCGCCTGTTCAGCAGTCTCGCCAAAGTTAATGCCACCCTGGGGAAACTGCCAGGAATGCTGTCCTGATCGTCTAGCCCACAGCACATGCCCGTAGTGGTTACAGATTATTATACCAACATTATGACGGTAGCCATGATCATCAATCATCTGACTACCTCGATTACATAAAATACAATATATAATATTAATTGGTTCATACTAGCAATGCCTGCATGCAACTAGCTACAGTTATTTATATCCACCAATAACACTATTGCACACAATAGTGTTATTGTTATCCTAACAAAAATTAGGCCAAACTTGCGTTATTTAGTAAAAGCAAAAAACACAGGAAAAAAAGCGCACAGCGTTAAAGCGTTAGTAAAACTAATATTACGACAGCGCGATGTTGATGAAGTTGTTAATTCATACCATATTTTTTTAATTTTTTACGCAAAGTACCGCGATTAATGCCCATTATCTGGGCAGCGCGGGTCTGATTCCCACGGGTATATTGCATCACCATGTCCAACAAAGGCTGTTCTACTTCATTTAATACCAGATTATAGAGGTTGTTAAAGTCCTGACCTCTCAGTTGCGCAAAATAGTTTTTCAGTGCTTGCTTTACTGAATCACGCAGGGGTTTTTGCGTTACTTGATCATGAGAGTTAACAATGGAAACGGTCAATAAATCAGAATTTACGCGTGTTTCGAACATAGTGCTATCTGCTCTTGTTTATTTTCTATTACGCAAAATTTTAAAATATGCCTCCAACGCCTTTAGCTATGCGCTAGTATCAACGTTGAAGATGCGCCTCAAACTGATTTTTGCTGGCATACACCTGTAAAAACATCATGATCCCTTGTTGGCAGTAACTATAACTATAAAAGTAATGCAATTTACTGTTACCTCAACAAGGTAATGATTTATCACCAACAGCTCAAAATTTTCTCTCTGTATAGTTCACTGGAATCAAAAATACATACTGCCACTGCCAGAATTAATAAATTCGTTGTTGATCTGTTGCCCAGCAATTTAGTTTTAGTCTAGTCAGCTGGAGTTACAATACACATAAAAGAAGAAAAACCATACTATAGCGTACGTACGTGTATATTACGTGGTTTTTTTTAGATGCTTTACTTAGATGCCAGTCCACGTGGTGAACAATAGTTTCATTCAGTTAGTACTACTAATAATATATAAACATACAATGTCTTATAACATGATTATTTATGGACTAAAATAGCATACTTAGTGTAAATATAGTTTATAAAAAAAATCACAAATAATTTGACCTCTTAATACTGAAAATATAGCGTATATTATGAAAAATGTAGCTATTGCCGCAGCTTGATTTTGCAGTATAGATTGGCATGATATTAGTTTACTGGTTAGGATTGAGTGTTAGTTAGTCCGATGGGCAGGCCCAGTAAGACTGTAGATGTAGATAGTGTAGATAGGAACAGTTTGTCGATATATTTATCACCTCATCTCATTGCGATTCAAGTGGTAAAGATAGTTAATGAAAATAGCACATCATCAATTACGTAACTATTCAGTCGAGTCTGCACTGTTCTTGCGCCGTGCCCTAGTTTTGTTCGCTATTATTTTGTTACTGACCAGTATACTAATAGTCAAGTTGTACCAATTACAAATTGTACGCTTCGAAGATTACTGTACTAGTTCCAATGCAAACCGTATTAAGCTAGTTCCCATCTCGCCCAGTCGCGGCATTATATATGACTGTAACGGCATCCCGCTGGCGTTGAACCGTACTATATATCAGTTGGAATTGGTGCCAGTAAAAGTGGAAAATTTAAACAAAACTATCACTGCTCTTAGAGCAATAGTAGATTTAACGGATGATGATATAGCCAATTTTGAACAAAAGTATAAAAGTTCCAGCCGATTTATCGCACTACCACTCAAATTAGATTTGACCGCAGTGCAGCAGGCACGTTTTGCCGTTAACCAATACCGTTTCCCCGGCGTTGAAGTCAAGGGCTACCAGCGCCGCTACTATCCTTACAAATCCGCGCTTACCCACGTTATCGGCTATGTTTCTCAAATTAACGACCGCGACTTGGATCGTCTGGATAAAAATGGTATCTTACCAAATTATGCTGCCACCGATAATATTGGTAAATTAGGTATCGAACATTACTATGAAAGCAAACTGCACGGTAAAACCGGTTACGAAGAAGTTGAGGTAAATAATAGTGGACGGGTGATTCGTCATTTACATGAACAGCCGCCGCAAGCTGGTAAGGATATCACTCTTACACTGGATCTTAGCCTACAGCAATATATTAAGAAACTACTAGCCGGTAGTAGAGCAGCAGTAGTGGTGGTCGATCCACGCGACGGTAGCATCCGTGCACTCGTGTCTAACCCAAGCTACGATCCTAACCTGTTTGTTGCTAGTCTTTCCAGACATGAGTATCAATCGCTGTTAGTAAATGAACACTGCCCTCTTATCAATCGCGCTACCCAGGGGGTGTACCCACCTGCCTCAACCGTGAAACCATATATTTCCGTGTCGGCACTGAATCTGAGCGTGGTTAATAAAAACTTTTCGATGTTTGATCCCGGCTGGTGGCAATTACCAGGTTCTGGGAAACGCTACCGCGACTGGAAACGCTGGGGACATGGCTGGTTAAATGTCACCCGGGCACTTGAGGAATCAGCAGACACCTTTTTCTATCAACTTGCTTATGATATGGGAATCGACAGACTATCAGATTGGATGTTCAAATTTGGTTACGGCCAGTATACCGGTATCGATCTTGCTGAGGAACGCGCTGGTGTTATGCCAACCCGTCAATGGAAAATAGCGCGTCTAAAACAACACTGGTATCCGGGGGACACTATCCCTGTTGGGATCGGCCAGGGTTATTGGACCGCCACTCCGGTGCAAATGTCAAAAGCACTGATGACGTTGATCAATGACGGCGCTGTGCGTACGCCGCATCTATTATCTGGTATGCGCGACGAAAATGGTCGTAAGGTTATCTACCATCAACCAGAACATAAACAAATCGGTAATCCAAATGCCGATTATTGGCATATCGCCAAAGAAGGTATGTATGGCGTCGCTAACCGGCCCAACGGCACTGCTAGTATAAGCTTTGCTAACACGCCTTACAAGGCAGCGGCCAAATCAGGTACGGCCCAAGTTTATGGTCTGAAAATCAACGAAGCCTATAACGCCAACAAAATAACAGAACGTCTGCGCGATCATAAGCTCATGACTGCCTTTGCTCCTTATGAAAATCCAACGGTGGGAGTGGTGGTAATTCTGGAAAACGGTGGCGTTGGTCCGACTGTTGGTACCATTACCCGCCAAATATTGGATCATCTACTGCTAGTAGATAATAACACGACACGTACTTGCCATTTCCGTCTTAGCCTTCAAGCCACTCCTGGTAGCTAACCTATCATGACTGATAATCAGCAACACACATACCTGGGGTATAAGCTGCACATTGACGTGTTGCTGCTGTCTATCTTAATGTTACTTCTATTATACAGCGTACTAGTGGTATGGAGTGCTAGTGGCCAGGATATTGGTATAATGGAACGTAAGATTACCCAGATAATCATCGGACTGCTGGTAATGCTGGTTATAGCGCAGGTGCCGCCACGTTTTTATGAGGCATTGGCGCCGTATTTATATATTTTCTGTATGTTTCTACTGATGCTAGTGGATATTTTTGGGCAAATCAGTAAAGGTGCGCAACGCTGGCTGGATCTAGGCTTCATCCGCTTCCAGCCAGCAGAAATTGCCAAAATAGTTGTACCGCTGATGGTTGCAAATGTGGTTAATCGAGATAGTTGCCCTCCTTCTAGGAAACATACTGCAATCGCGCTAGTGCTGATTTTATTGCCAGTTTTGCTAGTAGCAGCACAGCCTGATCTAGGTACCGCAATCTTGATTGCCACCTCTGGCCTGTTTGTGCTGTGTCTTTCTGGCATTAGTGGAAAACGGATTGCCGTGGTTACGCTACTGATGATGGCTTTTATTCCGGTACTATGGTTCTTTTTCATGCATGATTATCAGCGTGATAGAGTAATAATGATGCTAGATCCTGAAACAGATCCACTAGGCGCCGGTTACCATATTATGCAAGCGAAAATTGCCATTGGATCAGGTGGTTTAGCCGGCAAAGGCTGGCTACATGGCACTCAGTCGCAGCTAGATTTTTTGCCGGAAAGCTATACTGATTTTATTTTTGCGGTACTAGGGGAAGAGCTTGGACTTATGGGCATTTTAATGCTGCTAGCCCTCTACTTTGGGGTTATCATCAGAGGCATGGTAATTGCGTCGCGCGCACAAAATACTTTTGGACAGATTATATCCGGGGGTTTAATGCTGATGTTGTTTATTTATATATTCGTGAATATCGGTATGGTGAGTGGTATCTTACCGGTGGTTGGTGTGCCGTTACCACTGATTAGCTATGGTGGATCAGCACTTATTATGTTAATGTCTGGATTTGGTATTGTAATGTCGATACATACTCATCGCAACATGATGTCTAACATGCTATAGTTGTTAGCAACAAAAACATGTTGTTGCGTTATCGGCCTGATTGAACTGTTGCCCAACGAGCTATACCTACTCCCATATCCTCTCGCAGACATAGTATTTTGACCTAAAATGGTGTACTTGTACTAACGTTTCCGTAGTTTACATCAATAGTAATAACCCCTCTACTGATATGGTTTTTTTTCAGTTTGGACCACTGGCAATCCAGTGTGCACATGCTCTTTTCTTGATTTTCTTACACGTGGACAACAGGACAAGTTTGTAGTTGTTTGGTGTAGTTGTTTAGTCTAATACCATTATATGATGATATGCCATCTTATCGCACAATAATATTTATCTCTCAATGATTATTGAGAGATAAAACTGTTATGTATTAACTGACGGTTTTGATGTTATGTTTTTTTAAACAGCTAAGCAGTCACTAAGGTAAATACTCATTACTCATGATCGTAAAATTTTGGCCTATTTGGCTAGGACTAGGACAGAGGTTAATAACGATACTGTTTGAAAAGCTTGTCGTAGGCGGTTAACTGCTGCCTCGTCAACATGAAAATGCCGTAGCCACCATGGGTAAATTCTATCCAGCGGAATGGTATTTGTGGGTATTGCGCTATTAAATTTGCCATACTATCACCAACTTCACAAATCAGGACACCATCCGATGTAAGGTAATCTGATACATAAGCCAGAATGCGTCGTACCAGCTTGAGACCGTCACTGCCGGCGGCAAGGCCGAGTACTGGTTCAGCGTGAAACTCTGCCGGTAAATCTGTCAGATGATTTATATCCACATAGGGTGGATTGGTGATGATCAAGTCGTAGGCAAGCATAGGTAAGTCACAAAATAAATCTGACCTAATTGGAATCACCTGATGCTCAACACCGTGCGCCTGGATATTTTTTTCAGCCACTTCTAATACTTCCGGTGAAATATCAACCGCGTCCACCTCAGCTTCAGGATAGGCATAAGCGCAAGCGACTGCAATGCAACCGCTGCCAGTACACATATCCAGTATATGCGCTGGGAGATGTGGCAGAAGATCACGAAAATGATTGGTAATTAATTCGCCAATCGGTGAACGTGGAATCAATACTCGATTATCGACATAAAACTCAAGACCACAGAACCAGGCCTTATTAATCAAGTAAGGCACTGGAATGCGCTCAGTTACTCGGCGTCTCACCCTTTCTATCAAGTGAGCTCGCTCGCTAGAAGTCAGGCGAGTAACGTACATCTCCGGTGGCAAATCAAGCGGTAGAAACAGACTAGGTAACACTAGTTGTAGTGCTTCATCCCAAGGGTTATCAGTACCATGGCCATAATTAATTTGTGCGGCGTTAAACTGGCTGACCGTCCAGCGCAGTATATCCTGTATGGTAAGCATTTCCACTACTGCTTCTGCCGAAAAATTTTTCTCCACTCTGTACTCTGTTCTCCACGGTGGTTTCGTTAAGTTTGTTATTAGTAGCGGTTGCTCAAGCAACATCCATTAATCTATGTTGATCATCGCTGCCATCTACAGAAGTAGTTTGCTCATTTCACCTATCGTCAAATATAAACTGTATACCGCTAAAATAATCTACTGTTTTATATGGTGTAACCTAACCTAGATTAGTCTAGTAGACTAGTTTGCTAGCGCATCATTTGCTACCTTATTTATAGCTTCTCGGCAAATCAACTTAGGATTAGATAAGGTGAGCAAAGGTGTGTTTTTTTTAAACAATAGGTATTTTCATGTTTATTCCCATTTATTCTCAAGACATATTCTATTATAACGCCGTTTACAGGCACAACCGACATTTTCCATCACCTGGCACTGATTATTGTGTTAGTAACAAAGTATCAAATAGGAGAAAGACATGAACGTTACTAATAAGCTGTTACAGTGCCGGCCTTACTTACTACGGGCACTGTACGAATGGTTAATTAATAATCAGTTAACACCTAACCTACTGATCGATGCCAACAAAGCAGGCAGCATGTTATCGGATTATGCTTGCAACGGAAAAATTGTACTAAATATCGCACCAATCGCAGTTGCTAATTTGGTGCTGGGCAATAGCGAAGTACAGTTTGATGCCTGCTTTAGCGGAGTACCGCGTCATGTAGTGGTTCCAATGGTAGCTGTGCTAGCGATCTACGCTAGTGAAAACGGTACTGGAACAGTATTTGAGCCTGAGTTAGTGTATAATCAACAAGCACTTTTGTCATGTGATAACACAGATACCAAAGATAATTCTCCTACACCGCCACGTGGCGGTTGCCGACCGTTATTACGCGTTGTCAAGTAATTACTTGACTAGAAGATAGCTATAACTATGTTCCGTCTTGATAAGCTTTTTTAAAGCGACCAACTATCAGAGAAGATCATCAGCAGCCCACTTTTAGAATTGGGCGCCGGTATTAGCTAAAGTTAACATAATTGATGCCTTAATATGCTTCTGCTGCTATATGTATATGCTATACCAGATTGCAGCAATATTCGCTCGGTACTTTTAGTAGGTGGAACTGTGGTAGATATAAATTAAACTTAAAAACAACTACTTTAAAAAAGTACAGTAGTGTGCATCCAATCAACTATACTATAACCAAAGTTGTTGTAATTTCAAAAAGAATACCAAGGTTACGTTTAATATTCATCGCCTTTAAACCCAGGATATTTCTTTGGCAGCTATGCACATACCCCAGGTTTACCGACATAAATGGTCGCAAAATATTTAAATTGATCCATACTATATCTGACCAGCGAATGTTGGCGACGAAACTACATCTTTATGTTAGTTTAAGCTAGCGGATATCTTTGTCAGCTACGCTACGGTATTGATAGTGCTAGGATGGTGCATTTTCTTGGCGCCTACTACCTAATTTAATTGTTCTACTCACGCTAAGTAAGGTATTAACCACCATGGACACCTGGCGGTTAATCTAGCACCAGTAAACTTAGCCGCATTTAATATCTAGGTAGTTAATAACTTGCTTAAATTTATAGCAGCTGAAGTGCTGCTCTATCAAAAACCTGATCAGGTAGCGCTGCCATGATCTAAGCCTAGCAAGGTAAAATTGATAGTTGTTAAGACTAATACAAGAGAAGGCGATCTGAATGTCAACAGAAGAATTAGAATTTATATGGAATAACATCAATGTTGAAGCGCAATTTATGACTGCTTGTGAACCTATGCTAGCTAGTTTTGTTCACAGAACACTACTAAAGCACAAAAACTTAAGCAGTGCATTGAACTATATACTGTCTAATAAACTTAGCAATCAAATTATACCAGTCATCGCAATCAATGAATTATTAGAAGAAGCCTATAGTGCCGATTATAGTATGATTTTATCCGCCGCGCGTGACATCCACGCTGTGCAACTACGAGACCCAGCGGTGGATAACTATTCCACGCCTCTGCTGTATCTGAAGGGGTTTCATGCTCTGCAGGCATATCGTATTAGCCATTGGTTATGGTATACAAACCGCCAGGCGTTGGCATTATATTTACAAAATCAAATTTCCGTATCTTTTGGTGTTGACATTCATCCTGCTGCACACATTGGCTGTGGCATTATGCTAGATCATGCCACTGGCATCGTTATTGGCGAAACATCAGTGGTAGAAGATAATGTTTCCATACTGCAATCAGTAATTCTAGGAGGCACCGGCAAGACCAGCGGAGATCGCCACCCTAAAATTCGCGAAGGAGTAATGATCGGCGCCGGCGCTGCTATTCTCGGAAATATTGAGGTTGGGCGTTGGGCAAAAATTGGTGCTGGTTCAGTAGTCTTACGCTCGGTACCGGCTCATACCACCGCTGCTGGCGTACCAGCAAGGGTGGTAGGTAAACAGAAAGGCGACCGACTATCAGAGGAAATCATCAGCAGCCCACTTTTAGAATTGGGCGCCGGTATCTGACAGCAGTTATGGCAGCGCTGCGGTGAGAGGAAAATTTTTGCTTCATATCTAGGTCTGAGGAAGACAGATAATCAGCTGCAATCCGCCAAGTGGGCTATCTGTTGCTTTTACCCAACCACCGTGCTGTATGACTGCTGTTTCTACGATTGCGAGCCCGAGACCACCAGTAGTTCCGCTGGAATCACGGTCTTTGGCTTGAGAGGTACGGTAAAAAGGCCGAAAAATCTGCTCTCGATCATCTTTGCTGACGCCGGGGCCATCATCGTCAACGGTAATGGTTATCCGATACTGATCGGTGCTAAATCCGACTAATATCCGGTGATGCGAGTAACGTATAGCATTACGCACGATATTTTCAAGCGCACTATTTAGTGCGAAAGCATCACCTATTATGGTCCAGTTACCTGGTAGTGATGTGAACTCCAGGCTTTTGCCCATTTGCTCTGCTTCAAACTGAGCATCACTAATAACATTAGCCCACAAATGGTTTGTCTTCAATACCTCACGCGGACGCTCCGGGTTGTTAGACCTAGAAATTTCTAGTAAGATTGAATTTAGCCGGTGAACTTCGGTATCAATGCGTAGTGCATAGTCATCACCTTGCCGCCGTCGCATTAGCGCGGTAGTTAACTGTATCCTGGTTAATGGCGTGCGCAACTCATGAAATATGTTGTCTAGTATACGTTGATTGTCATTAATATAACTATCATGCCGGTAGTCAAAAGAATTCATTTTGACCTGTATCAAACTCGGGATGCTGTTGTATATGCCCATTCCCACGTACCACCTCATCTGCGGCTGCGGCATGTTTTAGTTCACGCGCAAGTTTGGCTTGACTTCTTGCCAGCCATAATAAAAGAGTAATACTTACCAGTATACTGATAAGTATACTGGTAAGTATTACTGATAAGCAGTAACAGTAATAATAACTTTCGATCAAATAGCAAATAATGTTTTTGATCATGCAGTTGAGACCATTAAATATCCTCGTCCGCGCAAGGTTTTAAACCACGGTTGCCCATCTTGACGTTCTGGTAGCTTGCGACGTACATTAGAAATGTGCATATCAATAGATCGGTCAAATTGTGTTAATCTTTTACCCAAGACCTCCTGGCTTAAATACTCGCGCTGCACTACTTGACCGAGATGCTGCGCCAGTAAATACAGCAAATTAAATTCGGTGCCAGTCAATTCCAGTAACGTACCATCGAAGGTCGCCTCCTGGCGTCCTGGGTTCAGAATCATAAGATCAACCTTAAGTGATGGTGTTCCTGCTTCTCTGGTTTGCTGTTGCTCAGTATCTTTCCAATGTAAGCGGCGTAATATTGCCCTAATACGTGCTATCAATTCGCGATCATTAAAAGGTTTTGGTATATAATCATCTGCCCCCAATTCCAGGCCTAAAACACGATCCAGTTCGTTGCCACGGGCGGTTAGCATAATTACTGGTGTTTGGTAGTGTTGCTGACGTAACCATTTAAGAGTATCAATACCATTCTTACGTGGCATAATAATATCTAGAAGTAATAAATTTATGGAACTGTTAAACTTACTTAACACCTGTTCGCCATCATGGGCTACTTGGACGTTAAAATTTTCCATTTCCAATAATTCACGTAACAACGATGTTAATTTTCGGTCATCATCAACCAAAAGAATATTATTCATTTACTTCATCTCCAGACGTAAAATACGTCATTAATCTAACCTAATTCAAATTATTACTTAACTTTAATTAAAAAATTTAACTTATATATCACCTGTATAGTAATAATAATGAGATGAAGATTATACTTAAGACTTAATGTGTACTAGGGCACGGCGAAAACAGCAATTTTTTGTTGTAACATACAATAACCATGGTATCGGCTGGAACAGCAACAGTTATATTGCTGGCTACTTGCTACTACAAGAATACTGTAAGTAACAAGCTGTCAGTTACCTATAAATAAACTATACATGCTTTTCGCTAAGAATTATGATGAATATACTAACATATCTACCTTGCTGCAAGCAGTAATAGCTATGTCTGTGGGAACCAAGTTGCAGGTAATATCTTTTTAACAATTTGTTCCCAGTTTGTTATATAATACCTAGTTATATATGTTCTCGCCTAGCTAGAATTAATAATCAAACAACAAAAAAAGAACTGAAATTTTCCAGTAAAAATTTATTGTCTATATCGTTCTCTCACTGGAGGAGTAATGCGACATCCGTTAGTAATAGGTAATTGGAAACTTAACGGCAGCACAGAAATGGTAAAAGAACTGATTGTGGCGCTGTGTAATAAACTCAGTAACGTTATTGGCTGTGATGTGGTTATCGCCCCGCCAGTAGTCTATCTTGATCTGGCAAAACATCATTTGGGTATCAGCAATAGCAATCTTACTCTCGGAGCGCAGAATGTCGATACCAATATTGCTGGCGCTTTTACAGGTGAAGTTTCCGCTTCGATGCTCAAAGATATCGGCGCTAAATACATTATCATTGGTCATTCAGAACGCCGCACCTATCATAAAGAAAGTGATGATAATATTGTCAAAAAATTCACTGTGTTAAAATTAACTGGTCTAATTCCGATATTGTGTATCGGTGAAAGCGAAGCAGAAAACCAAGACGGAAAAACTGAGTCGGTATGCGCTCGTCAGCTTGATGCAGTCATTAACCATTTAGGCGTCCAAGCGTTAGAAAATTGCGTCATAGCCTATGAGCCTATCTGGGCCATTGGCACTGGTAAATCCGCAAAACCGACGCAGGTTCAGGCGGTACACAAATTTATCCGCGGGTATATTGCTAAACATAATGTTGAAATTGCAGAAAATATTATTATCCTGTATGGTGGTTCGGTTAATCCCAGCAATGCCACTGAACTATTTACTCAGCTTGATATTGATGGTGCTCTGGTCGGCGGTGCATCGCTGATGGCTGACACATTCGTATTGATTGTTAAAGCTGCAGCGCAAGCAAAACAAAACTTACGGTCGGCTGCCTTAACTTAAGATGACTGAGTTGTTAATACGTAACCAAGATCAATAAAATAAAAGATTGGCTGTTGCCAAATTTAGCAAACGCAAACATGTCAAACTGTTATAACGCTTACCAGCCGCAGCACAAATTAGAATAGTTTTTTCGCAGTTTCCAGGATATCCTTGCGGAAGGGTCGCTTCATATTTTCGATTGCGTCTACTATATCATGATGCACGAGTCTCTCATTTTGCACCCCAATACAGTGGCCACCATAACCTTGTAATAGCAGCTCAATGGAGTACGCGCCCATACGGGATGCTAACACACGATCATACGCCACCGGGCGGCCGCCTCGTTGGATATGACCCAACACTGTAGTGCGAGTTTCCCTTCCTGTTTCTTTTTCAATATATTGAGCTATCTCAGCGAGATTACAGATATGTTCGGTGATCGCGACAATTGCGTGTTTTTTGCCTTTAGCGATACCTGCCTTTATTTCAGAAACTAGGTCGGCAGGTTTGAATTCAACTTCAGGTAACACTATGAATTCGCAACCTCCGGCGATGGCTGACGCCATAGTAAGATCACCGCAATACCGCCCCATAACTTCAACAATGGAGATGCGTTGATGTGACGTCGAGGTATCTCGCAGTCGATCAATAGCCTCGACGACAGTTTCGAGTGCAGTAAAATAGCCAATAGTATAATCGGTACCAGCAACATCATTATCAATTGTACCAGGTAGACCAATGCAGGGAAAACCCATCTCTGTTAGGCGTTTGGCACCCAAATATGAGCCATCGCCTCCTATTACTACCAGCGCATCTAGGCCGCGTTTGGTCATGTTATTAATGGCGATAGCTCGAGTATGTTCATCTTGGAATTCGGGAAAACGTACGGAACCGAGAAAGGTACCACCACGGTTAATTATATCAGAAACGCTATAGCGATCAAGTTTCGACATACAATCTTGAAATAATCCCAGGTAGCCGTCATAAATGCCATACACTTCCAAATTTTCGGCCAGCCCTGCCCGTACTACGCCCCTTATGGCAGCATTCATACCTGGTGAATCACCACCACTTGTTAGTACACCGATTTTTTTAATCATGACTACCTCGCAACTTACAATACTATGAGCTGGCAACCAGGCTATTTTTATGGTTGATAGCAAAATGCAAGGAAAAATATCATGTTATTAGCAGCCGCGCTTTGCGCAGTATATTATCGACGGTGAAACCGAACAAGGGGAATAATTCTTCCGCTGGGGCCGATTCACCAAAAGTGGTGATGCCAACAATTTGCCCGTTAAGGCCAACGTACTTATACCAGTAATCTGTTATTCCTGCCTCAATTGCGACACGAGCCGTCACTGCTTTCGGCAATACCGTTTCTCGATAAGCTTGATCTTGCAAGTCAAAAACGTCGGTAGATGGCAAAGATACTACTCGTACCTTACGGCCTTCATTATTAAATTGCTGATAAGCTGCAACTGCTAGTTCAACTTCCGAACCAGTAGCGATTAAAATTAATTCTGGCTGTCCGTCGCAGTCTTTAAGTATATAACCGCCGCGGGCAATATCTAATACCTGTTGTGACGTACGATCCTGCTGCGCTAGTTTCTGGCGCGAAAGAATAATTGCTGTGGGACCATTACAGTTCTCGATAGCTTTCTTCCAGGCAACAGTGGTTTCTACTTGGTCACATGGACGCCAGTTACTCATATTCGGCGTCATGCGCAAGCTAGCTAATTGCTCTACTGGCTGATGGGTTGGACCATCTGCACCTAGACCAATAGAGTCATGGGTATAAACCATGATGTGCCTAGCTTTCATTAGCGCTGCCATGCGCACTGCGTTGCGGGCATATTCAACAAAAATAAGGAATGTAGCAGTATAGGGAATGAAGCCGCCATGATTAGCGATACCGTTACCAATTGCCGTCATACCGAATTCGCGCACACCGTAATGAATATAGTTACCAGCATGATCATTAACAATAGATTTGGATTGCGACCAGATCGTTAAATTACTTGGTGCTAGATCAGCCGAACCACCTAGCAATTCGGGTAGTATGGGACCAAATGCTTCCAGCGCGTTCTGTGATGCTTTACGGCTGGCCATATTCATTGGATTGGTTTGTAGTTGCTGAATTATTTTATGACTTTCTGCTTGCCAATTAGCTGGTAGCTTACTGTGCATACGGCGTTTGAATTCCAGCGCCAGCTCGGGGAAAGCTTTTTCATAGGCTGAGAATTTCTCCTGCCAGGCCGATTCTTTTTTATTACCAGCTTTTTTCGCATTCCAACTGTGGTATATTTCAGCCGGAATAACAAACGGGGGCTCGTTCCAACCAATCGCTTTTCTGGTAGCATCTATTTCTTCTTGCCCCAGAGGGGAGCCATGAGCGCAGTTTTTACCAGCTTTTGTTGGCGCGCCGAATGCAAGAATGGTTTTACAAATTAGTAGCGATGGCTTATCAACGACAGCACGGGCATTGTCGATTGCTTTCTGAATGGAAGTACTATCGTGGCCGTCAACGTAGTGCACGACGTGCCAACCATAGGCTTCAAAACGGGCGGCAGTGTTATCTTGAAACCAACCATCGACGTCACCATCAATGGAAATACCGTTATCGTCGTAGAACGCCACCAGTTTTCCCAGCTTAAGAGTTCCTGCTAACGAGCATACTTCATGGGAAATGCCTTCCATCATACAGCCGTCGCCGAGGAAAACATAGGTATAGTGATCAATAAGATTATGGCCGGTACGGTTAAACTGTGCTGCCAACGTGCGCTCCCCAATTGCCAAACCAACGGCGTTAGCTATACCTTGGCCAAGTGGGCCTGTAGTGGTTTCTACACCATTGGTAGAACCATATTCCGGATGCCCAGGAGTTTTAGAATGTAACTGCCGAAAGTTTTTCAATTCTTCCATCGGTAGATGATAACCTGTTAGGTGTAATAGGCTGTAAAGCAGCATAGAACCGTGACCGTTAGACAGAACAAAACGGTCTCGGTCAATCCAGTTTGGATTGGAAGGATTATGATCCATATAATCGAACCACAGTACTTCGGCAATATCCGCCATACCCATTGGCATACCAGGATGACCAGAATTAGATTGTTGTACTGCGTCCATACTTAACGCACGGATAGCATTTGCCCGTTCTTTTCGGGATGTCATTAAAGGCTCCAAATTTTACATTTTACCGCCAAAAGACTAGCAAATTGATTCAGCTAGCTTGTCCACGGCCATTGCATCATAGTTATTTATGTTTATGTTCCAAACGGAATTACCATTCCAACAGCTGCACTAACCAGATTGTGCGAGCAACGATCACAGCGATTTTATGAAGTTCATCCAGCATATTACAGTTAATTTATTTCCAGGTGTAGGCCAGTTTAATAAGTATACGTAAATTAGGTCATTGTTCTTCTAGTGCGACTAATTTTATTGCATTGGTAAAACATATATACTGCGCTTGAAGGATAAGTCAGCATTAACTTCTTTATTGAGTAAAGATACATTATCGCACGCGTGATAATTTCATCGCACGCGTGATAATTTCTACGCTGATATTAATCGCTAATTTGTTGCTAGCGGCATTGTTAAGTTCACAGAAGGATTGGTGGTTGCATCTGGTTGCGAGTCGTAATGACGGATGGACTGAATATCTCCACTGTCTGTCTGCTACGACGGTTGGAAATTGTTTAGACGGTCGTCTAACTGGCGCAGTTATCTATTACACTCCATCAATCAAATTATTATTTACATAAGTTACTGCAAGCCTTAGGAGAACATCGATTTGCGTACAGTACCATATACAACAATACAGATAAATTCTGGTTAGAGCACTCTAATAAAAAAATCGATGTAACGATGCGATGCCTATGTCGAGTCGGCTATCAAAATGTATGGTTAGATCTCGTACTATATGTGCATATTTTACAACATGTTTCGATTTTACAAATAATTGAAAGCGGCAGTGACATGTTTCACTCCGTTTACTTTACTAGCAATTGCCGATGAGGCTTTACCATCAGCGTTAGTTACTAGTCCCAAGAGGAAAACTTCGCCATTCTCCGTGGTTATTTTCAATTTTGATACATTAACTGTGCGTATCAGCAACTTCGCACGGATCTTGGTGGTAATCCAGGTATCTGTTAATACACATTTTAATGATACTGGCTGCCCCTGACGGATTTCATTATAGACTTCGGTAACACCATCAACTCTCATCGTAATCTGCTTAGCTATTTCTGCCAACTTTGATGTCGGCGCTTGACCAGTTAGTAGAACTTTGCCCTGATATACCGTATTGGAGATGCGCGCTTCTTTATGAACTTTCTGATCTTTTGCAAGCGCATTGGCTACCCGTGCTTCAAGTATACCATCATCGATCTGGGTGCCGAAGGTGCGTGGATCGGTCACGGTTTTAGTGGTGACCACAGCGGTACCGATTACCATAGCACCAACGCATCCTTGAAGCATCAAAACTGCCAACTGCAGTATTAATGATGTATAAGCCTTCATGTTCGCTCCTTAACAACTAGCAAGATGTAAAATAACTACAACTAACTAATATAGAAAATTGTATATTTAGCATTGTCAGCTCTGGAATACACGTTCTGCTATTGTACGAAATTTTGATGGCTTATTACCTAATAATAGCATCAGTAATAGCAGTATGCTGGCAAATGCTCCTCAATCATTAGAGCAATGATAGGTGGACATAACTTGTGATACTACAAATATTGACGCGCAAAATGACTTGCTTGGCGTAGATTATAGATTACATCCTGCTAACCAGAGCATTAGCGATTACGTTAAATACCAATATATTGGCATGCAACTAGTAAAGTACCATGCGATAACAGTTGATAGACTGTGCTGTAATCTAATATTTTAGAGTGTGGTAATTACTGAATCAGCATGTTAATAGCATAGGTGATGGTTTCTGGCCCCAACAGCAACAATCAAGGTTTAGTATGGGAGTCATTAATATTAATTATTTAAGTTCGTGTAACTTTATTCGCCTAACAAGAAAAAATAACATGATTTTAGTAGATTGGTTAAAGTCGCCGTGAGGCGCCCGCTAAACTTTCGCTATAGGCACAACTAAGCATAGGTGCTGCTTGCATTGCTACTTCGAAGCTAGTTGCACATGTGCAACTGAATAAGCAGCACCTGTTAGCTAATTTTAACAATCATCCAAGAAAGGAGTAACAATAAATGAGCAAGGTTCGATTGGAATTGGACCTACAGCTAGCTTGCGATGATAAATATGGTTTACCAGCCGAAGCTGATTTCCGGCGCTGGCTATTGGGTGTGTTGCCGCTGTTCCGTGATTACGCGGAAGTAACCGTGCGCCTAGTGGACGAAGTGGAAATTCATGCACTAAACTTAACCTATTGCGGCAAAGATAAGCCAACCAATGTGCTTGCATTTACATTGGAAGCACCACCGGAAATAGAACTCACATCGTTGGGGGATTTAGTTATTTGCCGCCAGGTAGTGGAGTACGAAGCAAAGCAACAGGGAAAAGCGTTGGAAGCGCATTGGGCACATATGGTGGTTCACGGTTCGTTACACTTGCTAGGTTATGATCATGTTTTGGAGATTGAAGCCATCCAGATGGAATCTATAGAAACTGCAATAATGCAAAACCTTGGTTACCCAGATCCATATATTTCTTGATAATATTGCAGAATATAGTTAATCACTATCGCCAATAACTAGCGATGCTGCTGTTGATCTGCGTGCGCTAGTGACCTTGGTACCAGTACCATCCTCAGCCAACGTGGGTACGTGGCTTTGGCACCTAGCAATATTCAACAGTCTATAAAAGAATATAGGCACTACTATCTATCGATATTTTCTTGAAGCGTGCCCTGCTGGTTATCGGCAGGCAGGTAACATATGATGGTTTAACCATATAATAGCAGAAGAAATTGGTTGACTGCAGCTTATCAACTATGCATAATATACTACTTAAATGCGAATTTAGATCATACAGTTCAGCTATCACTATTAGTGCTGAGGTTACCGTTAGCATTATTACGTTGTAGTTGCCAACATACTTTGCGGGAGTGGCGAAATTGGTAGACGCACCAGATTTAGGTTCTGACGCCGCATGGTATGCGAGTTCAAATCTCGCCTCCCGCACCATAATTTTTTGGTGTGCAGCGTATGGGATATAGCCAAGCGGTAAGGCAGCGGGTTTTGATCCCGCCACACCCAGGTTCGAATCCTGGTATCCCAGCCAATGTTATCTAAAATACAAGAGCTTTGTAATCAAATTGATTACAAAATAGTTAAACTATGGCTACGTAGCTCAGTTGGTTAGAGCACAGCACTCATAATGCTGGGGTCACAGGTTCGATTCCCGTCGTAGCTACCACCATATTGTGGGGTATAGCCAAGCGGTAAGGCACCGGATTCTGATTCCGGCATCCCCAGGTTCGAATCCTGGTACCCCAGCCTTCAATTATTTTCCAATGTTGCATGCAGTTTTTGCATTGTTTTTATGCCGAATATTGAGTTACAGTTAAATAATTATACTTCTCACGCAACAATATAAAGAGGTGTCTGTGTCATTTAGTTCTTATTATCATCTCAACGAGAAGATCGTAATTGTTGGCATCAGCCGCCAATACAATATTGACTTTTATAAGTTGGTAATAAGTTAAATTTTCTGCTGGTTTTTACGAACTACCGGCGCTGGTAGACTACATTGCTTGTATGATATTGATGTTTATACCAGTTTATTATGGAATCTGCTCTTGTTGAACCTAACTAAGTATGCGTACTAGCCAATATCTTCTGGCTACCATCAAGGACATTCCCACTGATGCTGACTTGATTAGTCATCAGCTGATGCTACGAGCTGGTATGATTCGCAAACTAGCTTCCGGTCTTTATAACTGGCTACCTACTGGTTTACGTGTACTGCGTAAAGTAGAAAATATCGTGCGGGAAGAAATGAACAAAGCCGGTGCAATTGAATTATCCATGCCGGTAGTACAGCCAGCAGCTTTGTGGAAGGAAAGTGGACGTTGGTTTCAATATGGTCCGGAACTGCTAAGGTTTGCTGACCGCGGCACGCGCCAGTTAGTACTTGGCCCAACGCATGAAGAGGTGATAACTGATCTCATTCGCAATGAGATCAGTTCTTACAAGCAGTTGCCGTTGAATTTCTATCAGATACAAACTAAATTTCGTGACGAAATACGACCGCGTTTCGGCGTCATGCGCTCGCGGGAGTTTGTAATGAAAGATGGCTATTCCTTCCATACTAGCCAAGATTCGCTAAATAATACCTATAACGCGATGTATAATGCGTATAGTGCTATTTTCACACGTATGGGGTTGGAGTTCCGTGCGGTACATGCAGAAACAGGCTCCATCGGAGGTAGCACATCCCACGAGTTTCAGGTTATAGCTGACAGCGGTGAGGACGAGATTGTTTTCTCGACAGCATCAAATTACGCCGCCAATATCGAATTGGCCGAGGCTGTCGCCCCGAGCGTCATGCGCGCCACTCCTGGAGAAAAAATGCGACTAGTGGATACACGAGATATCCATACCATCGCTGAACTGGTGGCACACTTTGCGCTTCCGCTGGAAAAAACTGTTAAAACGCTGTTAGTACGCGCCAGAAAAGACACTGGTCATCAACTTGTTGCGCTGATAGTACGTGGCGATCATCAGCTAAATTACGTTAAAGCGGAGAAATTGCCGCAGGTCGCCGTCCCACTGACATTTGCCCAAGAAGAGGAACTCAACTTGGTATTCGGCACCGAACTCAGTTTTTTTGGTCCGGTGAATATGAAACTGCCGCTAGTCATCGACCACAGCGTGGCGGCAATGAGTGACTTTGTTGCCGGTGCTAACATAAATGGTAAACATTTTTTTGGAATTAACTGGGAACGAGATTTGCCGCTGCCCCAGGTAGCTGATCTGCGCAAAGTTGTCGACGGTGATCTCAGTCCTGACGGTGAAGGATATCTGCAAATTAAGCGCGGAATTGAAGTAGGTCATCTCTTCCAGCTAGGCACAAAATATTCAGAAGTTATGAAAGCAACCGTTCAGGTTGACCAAGATCATCATCAAACGCTGATTATGGGCTGCTACGGCATAGGTATCACCCGCATAGTAGCAGCAGCTATCGAGCAAAACCATGACGAGCATGGTATTTTGTGGCCAGAGGCACTGGCACCTTTCAATGTTGCTATTTTACCAATGAATATGCATAAATCCTGCCGTGTTAAAAATATAGCGGAAAACCTTTATCAGCAGCTTCAGATGCGAGGTTTCGATGTTCTTCTAGATGACCGCGAAGAGCGCCCTGGCGTCATGTTTACTGATATGGAACTAATCGGTGTACCACATCAGTTGATCATAGGCGATCGTCATCTCTATAAAGAAGAAATAGAGTATAAAAATCGTTGCAACGGTAATAGATGTATAATGAATATCAGTTTGATTGTTGACTTTTTAACAAAGAAAATTACTACAGCTAGCTAAATGATACTTGCGATTGTATTATAATTTGATAGTAAGTAGTAAAAACGTAATACGGCGTAGAATATTAATGTTTATATTGCATCATCGTAGATGACAAGCGCTTGGAAAATCCCTATACTCCTACTAGGAGTTAACCAGACAGTCGCTGCTTTACCGTTGTCCCAATATGGGAAACGGGGTGGGGGAGGAAAGTCCGGGCTCCATAGGGCAGGGTGCCAGGTAACGCCTGGGAGGTGTAAACCTACGACAAGTGCAACAGAGAGAAAACCGCCTATGGCCCCTAACGGGATCAGGTAAGGGTGCAAGGGTGCGGTAAGAGCGCACCGCGCGGCTGGTAACAGTTCGCGGCACGGTAAACTCCACCCGGAGCAAGGCCAAATAGAGGTTCTCATGGTATGGCCCGTACTGAACCCGGGTAGGCTGCTTGAGCTAGTGCGTGAGTACTGGCCTAGATGAATGACTGTCCACGACAGAACCCGGCTTAACGGTTAACTCCATTACTCAGTTAAACCTACCTACATCTTAAGTACATACCCCATTTAAAATGTTGATATTATAGCTGGTTGGGGTTACTCAGGCGCTGATCGTGCGTTCTATCTAGCCAATAATTATTTGTGATAAATCTAAATACCCAAAGTTTTACCGAATATAGGTATGTGTTTTAGGTAAGATTTCACACCTACTACAAAAATCAATCAAATATTAATATTATGCGGCTTGTATGCCGTACTATTACATTCCGCGCCATGCAGCGCGGGTTAGCATGGTTTTTAGGAGATTAGTTTATGGCACTGTGGGGCGGAAGGTTCAGCCAGGTTTCAGATCAACGTTTTAAATCTTTTAATGACTCACTTTGTTTCGACTATCGCTTAGCTGAACAGGATATTATTAGTTCGTTAGCTTGGTCCCGCGCTTTGGTTACCGTAGGTGTGTTGAGCGAATATGAGCAAAAACAGGTGGAAGATGCTTTAAACATCATCTTGGAAGAAGTGCATACCACGCCGGATGCCATCCTTACCAGCGCGGCGGAAGATATTCACAGCTGGGTTGAACAACGATTGATTGAAAAAGTTGGTGACTTAGGTAAGAAGTTACATACCGGACGCAGTCGTAACGATCAGGTAGCAACTGATCTTAAATTATGGTGCAAAGCACAAGTAACAGAATTACTTAGCGCAATACGGAAATTACAGCAAGCACTGGTGTTAACTGCCGAGGCAAATCAAGACGTGGTAATGCCAGGCTATACCCATTTGCAACGTGCGCAACCAATTACTTTTGCCCATTGGAATCTAGCATACTATGAAATGTTGTCACGTGATGAAAGCCGCCTTATGGATACATTAACACGGCTGGACGTAAGTCCGCTAGGTACCGGTGCGCTAGCTGGTACAGCCTACGCTATCGATCGCGATCGGTTAGCTGGCTGGCTAGGTTTTGCTGGTGCCACCCGCAATAGTCTGGATAGCGTTTCCGATCGCGATCATGTTATAGAATTGATATCTGACGCGGCAATTGGAATGGTACATCTATCCCGTTTTTCCGAGGATCTGATTTTCTTTAACACTGGCGAAGCAGGATTTATAGAATTATCCGATAGTGTCACATCCGGCTCATCGCTAATGCCACAAAAGAAAAATCCAGATGCGTTGGAACTGATCCGGGGTAAATGTGGGAGGGTACAAGGCGCACTAACCAGTATTATGATGACCCTAAAGGGATTACCGCTAGCATACAATAAAGATATGCAAGAAGATAAAGAAGGGCTATTTGACGCACTGGATACATGGCTGGACTGCCTACACATAGCAACACTGGTACTCGATGGTATGCAACTTAAAGCCACAATTTGCCGGGAAGCAGCGCAGCAAGGTTATGCTAATGCGACTGAGCTTGCGGATTATTTGGTGGCAAAAGGTATTCCCTTTCGCGAGGCGCACCATATTGTTGGTAAAGTAGTGGTAGAAGCCATTCGCATTGGACTTCCCTTAGAGGCTATACCACTGGTACAACTGCAGGCATTCAGTACGGTTATAGACCTGGATGTTTATCCAGTACTAGCTTTGTCATCATGTCTTGCGCAACGTCATGCTAAAGGTGGTGTAGCGCCAGAACAGATCGCGCAGGCTATCTTGGAAGCAAAACAGTCTCTGAGAAGCAAAATAGCGGTTGATGTAAATTAGTAAATTAATTGTTGTAGTTTGCGTTAAAATTGCACCAACTAGTCAGATTGAACAGCTATAAAGTTGTTTAGTAAACACTGTTACAACTATAAATAGAGACCATGATTATGAACTTTACGCTACCTTACCTGCCTTATAGCTATGAGGCTATGGAACCTCATATTGACAAAGAAACAATGAGGATTCATCATACCAAACACCACCAAGCATATGTCAATAATGCAAACATCGCCTTGGAAAACTTCCCGGATTTTGCCCATATGCCGGTTGACGAGCTTATTCAAAAACTTGATCAGATCCATGCGAACAACCAAACTTTACTGTTACTACGTAATAATGCAGGTGGTCATGCTAACCATAGCCTGTTCTGGAATGGTTTAAAACAAGGTACTATCTTGCAAGGCAAATTTAAAAGTGCTATTGAACATGATTTCGGTAATATTGAAGCCTTCAAAGAAACTTTCGAACAGTCTGCTGTAGCTTATTTCGGTTCTGGCTGGACCTGGCTTGTAAAAAAAGATCTAAAACTGGCCGTAGTATCCACTGCCAACCAGGACAATCCACTTATGGGTGAAGCTATTTCTGGTACCGCCGGCTACCCAATTTTGGGCTTAGATATTTGGGAGCACGCTTATTATTTAAAATATCAAAATCGACGTACAGATTACGTCAAATCATTCTGGCACGTAGTAAACTGGGATGTAGCAGCCGCTCGTTTCAATCAAGCCTAATTTATCCTCATCGCACTGTTTGTTTGCCAGCCTATCCTAGTTACCACCGTATCAGCAAGGCGATGATACGGTGGTAACTAAGAAGAACAAAAAATAATGGTGAGGGAAGGTAAAGTATTGGAATATGTTGTGTGATTATTGCCGAATAAACTATTCGGCATATTAGATTAGATCCAGTGCTTATTTTGCAATATGTTGAATTATCAACAACTAACTATTATCACTAAGCAAGTTTGCTTATTGCTCCTACCCCCTATCGCACTGAAAAACGGTTGAGGTATAACTGAACATTTCCAGATATGCTGGGAAGAGCGCGCTAAATTATTCGTTGAAGGTGCTAGACAGCACAGAAAATAACACCATGAACTTATTAAAAGTGTTGGCAGCTGTTAGCTCAGTAACTATTATTTCTCGCATTGTGGGTTTTATTCGCGATGTAATCGTTGCTAGCGTGTTTGGCGCAGGTATGGCAAGCGATGCTTTTTTTATCGCTTTTAAAATTCCTAATTTGCTTCGTCGAATATTTGCCGAAGGAGCACTTTCACAGGCTTTTGTTCCAGTTTTGGCTGAATATAAGAGCCAGCAGGGCAACGTTTCCACCCGCCTATTTATTGCCTATATCGCTGGCTTACTAACGTTGGTGCTGACGCTAGTCACTGTCGCAGGTATAATAGCAGCACCTTGGATGATTATAATCACTGCGCCGGGATTTACCGATACGCCAGAAAAATGCGCTCTAACCACCTCGCTGTTACGTTGCACTTTCCCCTATATTTTACTCATCTCCCTCACCTCGCTGGTTGGAACAATACTCAATACCTGGAGCCTGTTCTCGGTGCCAGCAGTGGCGCCAACGTTGCTTAACGTCAGTATAATTGGATGCTTACTACTAACTGTACCGTTGTTTCATCCTCCGGTAATGGCCCTGGCCTGGGCAGTCATAACTGGTGGCGTTATACAATTTTGTTATCAACTGGCATACTTGAAAAAAATAGGCATGTTAGTGCTACCTAGGATACAATTACGTGATGCTGGTGTATGGCGTGTACTTCAGCAAATCGGACCGACAATGATCGGCTTTTCTGTCAGCCAGATTTCTCTGATTAGTAACACTATATTAGCTTCATTTCTGGTGTCAGGCTCAGTATCATGGATATATTATGCTGACCGTTTGATGGAATGCCCATCCGGAGTGCTAGGTGTTGCACTGGGAACCATTTTACTGACCTCGTTATCGCGAAGCATTACCTGCGACCATCAAGATGAATATTCCAGACTGCTGGATTGGGGACTACGCTTATGCTTTATATTAGCGTTGCCAAGCGCGGTGGCACTTGCAATTTTGGCATATCCGTTAACGGTAGCATTGTTCCAGTACGGTAAGTTTTCCGCCTTTGACGTTTTTATGACCCAGAGAGCGCTGACCGCCTACTCTATTGGTTTGGTTGGAATAATTTTGGTAAAAGTACTAGCGCCCGGATTTTACTGCTGTCAGGATATTAAAACACCTGTGCGGATGGCGATAATTACGTTGGTAATGACACAACTGCTGAACTTAACCTTTCTTAGTACGCTAAATCACGCCAGTCTGTCACTATCTATTGGTCTTGCTGCTTATCTAAATGCTGGTCTTTTATACTTGCAGTTACTTCGAAAAAAAATATTTCAGCCCCAGCCAGGCTGGCTTAGTTTTTTTTGCCGTCTAATGTTAGCCATAATTATAATGGCCGCGACGTTGGTCGGGCTGTTATCAGTAATGACAGACTGGACGCAGGGCTGCATGCCCTGGAGGCTGGTGCGCTTGATGCTTGTGGTATTGGTAGGTATTGTATTTTATTGCACTTCATTGTGGTGGTTGGGATTACGACCAAGCCAATTCAAACGCTCGTTACAGAATTACTAAAGAGTGTCTCGTATGCATCAGACGTGCTATTTGCTTATCGATTCTGGCAGTAATTTGCAGATAGTTACATTCTTTCAACAGTTTCGATACCCAATAACTCTAGTCCTTGCTTCAGTATGCGCGCGGTTAGCAATGCCAGTTGGAGACGGCTTTGTCGTAACGTGTCATTCTGAGCATTCAGAATGGGACAAGTTTCGTAAAAGACTGAAAATAGCATAGCTAGGTCATAAAGATAGGCACATAACACGTGGGGTGTGCCATGTCGTGCTACTGTAACGATTGCCTCTTCCAACTGCAGCAGACGAACTGCTAGCTGTATTTCCTGTTTTGCCTCTAGCTTAATATGGCCGTTTAGCTGTTGCTCATCCTGGTAGCTGCGTTTTAATATCGATGCTATCCTGGTATAGGCATATTGCATATAAGGCGCGGTATTACCCTCGAAACTCAGCATATTGTCCCAGTTGAAAATATAATCAGTAGTGCGGTTTTTCGATAAATCGGCATACTTAACTGCCCCGATACCAATCACCTGAGCAATCCGTTCCAGCTCATTAGCTTCCATAGTTGGATTTTTAACAGAAATAATTCTTCTAGCGCGTTCTAGCGCTTCGTCCAGCAGTTCAGTGAGCTTGATTACACCGCCGGCGCGGGTTTTAAACGGCTTACCGTCCTTACCTAACATCATACCAAACATGTGGTGTTCAATGGGTACTGACTCAGGCACGTAGTTGGCTTTACGAACGATAGTCCACGCCTGCATCAAATGCTGATGCTGGCGTGAATCAATATAATAGATAATTCGATCAGCTTTTAGAGTTTCGTAGCGGTATTTGGCACAGGCGATATCTGTTGTTGTATATAGGTAAGCGCTATCTTTTTTTTGGATTACTACCCCTATCGGTTCACCATCTTTATTCTTAAATTCCTCTAGAAAAACCACGATGGCACCTTTACTCTCTACAGCCAGCCCTTTAGCCTTTAAATCCGCTACTATACCAGGCAACATAGCGTTATATAGACTCTCCCCCATAACATCATTACGCTTCAGCGTTACGTTAAGCAGATCATAAGTTTGTTGATTTTTCGCCATGGTAAGATCCACTAAATGACGCCACATACGCCGGCAATATTCATCACCAACCTGGAGTTTTACCACATAACTGCGGGCGCGTTCGGCAAAAGATGGCTCCTCATCATAATGATGTTTAGCAGCGCGATAAAAATTTTCTATACTTGATAGCTGCATGTCAGCTTCGCTATTTTTCTGCACTTTTTCTAGATAAGCTATCAGCATGCCAAACTGCGTTCCCCAATCACCGACGTGGTTGGCCCTTATGACATTATGGCCCAAAAATGTCAGTGTACGCACTGATGCATCGCCGATGATGGTTGAGCGTAAATGACCAACATGCATTTCTTTGGCAATATTGGGCGCAGAATAATCAACCACAATCGTCTGCGGAACGGCACTAGTCACCCCCAGACGCGGTGAGGCAAGAGCCTCAGTAAGCTGCTGAGCTAGCCAGTGTGGTTCGAGAAAAATGTTGATGAAACCAGGATCAGCGATATTAATTTTGCAGGCTATACCGTTTAAGTCAAGCAAACCTACGACTTTTTCCGCTAGCGCACGGGGCCGCCAACCGTGCTGTTTGGCAAGCGCCATAACACCATTTACCTGATAATCACCGTACTGAGATTTCGCTGATGGTCGAACCTGCGCTTCACAGTCAGTACTAGCACCTGCAGCTACAAGTACCTGCTTGATTTTGTTCGATATTAGTATGCGGATATTCATCGAAATACCTTTGTGGCATGGATACCACGCTCTTCAAGCGTTAATGCTTGGCTAGCTATTATAGCATCAGCAAACAGTATATTTACGTAATCGACCACCTCTCTTAATTTTTATTTTATTACTTATAATTCCATGTTTATAAAAACAGAGTTAATCTCATCCATTGTACTAAGTACTAAGGATGAAACATTTGAACAAAGCCGTATCAGATGATAAAATCATGGCTGCAGCAGCTATAGGTGATGTGTTGATCGCTTTGCTGCAGCATGCATGATTGTGCTATCGATATGTTTCAGCAGATATTTATGAAAACTAATTTTTTAGTTCTTTCCAAAGATTATTTTTGAACTAACTAACTTATAGTTAATTAAACTATATAAATATATAGGATGTGCTTTTACATACAATTAACCTATGTACAAATATTGTGTTTATCTCAATATAAATAACTGGTGGTCTTATAGCTAGGTTTTAGCGTCAAAATTACTTATTGCATACGATATCAATTAGGTAAAGGTAAATGGGTACAGCCCTTGTTATTGTTGAATCGCCAGCCAAAGCTAAGACAATTAATAAATATTTGGGCAAGGGCTACGTAGTTAAGTCAAGCGTTGGTCATATTCGCGATTTGCCTAAGAAAAGTCCCGCAAGTAAAAATAAAAATAATACGTGTATACCTGACCAGCATACTGTGCTAATAAAACGGATGGGAATTGATCCTTTCCATAGTTGGAAAGCAAGGTATGAAATTTTACCCGGTAAAGAAAAGTTGGTGACTGAGTTAAGAGCTTTGGCGGAAGAAGCCGATCACGTTTATCTCGCAACTGATCTTGACCGCGAAGGGGAGGCGATTGCCTGGCATTTACGCGAAGCTATCGGTGGTGATGAGAAACGTTTTAGACGGGTGGTGTTCAATGAAATTACCCGCAACGCTGTCACACAGGCTTTTGAAAATCCGGTAGTACTGAATATGAACCGGGTCAATGCCCAACAGGCGAGGCGGTTTATGGACCGCATCGTTGGATATATGGTATCGCCACTACTGTGGAAAAAAATAGCGCGGGGCCTATCTGCTGGAAGGGTCCAATCAGTGGCAGTGAGACTAGTAGTAGAGCGTGAGCGTGAAATAAAATCGTTTATGCCGGCAGAGTATTGGGAACTACATGTCGCTCTGCAGACGTCACAAGCCGCACAATTAATGATGAAAGTGACACATCAGCAGGAAAAACCATTTAAACCGGCAAAGCAACAGCAACTTCAGGCAGCAATCTCTATACTAGAACATACGGATTATATAGTTAGCAACCGTGACGATAAAATTACTACCAGTAAACCAGGGTCACCTTTCACAACGTCGACGCTCCAGCAGGCAGCCAGCCTTCACCTAGGATATAGGGTGAAGAAAACCATGTTACTGGCGCAAAGACTGTATGAAGCCGGACATATTACCTATATGCGTACTGACTCCACTCATTTAAGTCGAAATGCGCTTAACATGGCACGCTGCTATATCAGCGCCGCTTTCGGCCATTCCTATCTGCCAACACAGCCCAAAGAATATGTCAGTAAAAATAATTCCCAGGAAGCTCATGAGGCGATACGTCCATCAGACGTCAGTGCCCTTGCGGAGCAGTTGAACAACATGGAAGCAGAAGCACAGAAACTATATCAGTTGATCTGGCGTCAATTTGTCGCCTGTCAAATGAAGCCGGCGCAATATAATTACACAATACTAACTGTGAACGCTGGTGAATTTCAGCTCAGCGCCCACGGTCGTCAGCTAATGTTTGATGGTTGGACCAAAGTTATGCCGACACAGCATACTGAGAAAGACAAGCGTACTTTGCCAACTGTGAAAGAAGGTAACAATCTTACACTGAACAAAATTCTACCCAGTCAACATTTCACTAAGCCTCCCGCCCGGTACAGCGAAGCTTCGTTGGTGAAAGAACTGGAAAAACGTGGTATCGGTCGGCCGTCAACCTATGTTTCGATAATATCGACGATTCAAGAGCGCGGCTATGTCCACGCTGACAATCGTCGTTTTTATGCGGAAAAGATAGGGGAAATTGTCACCGATCGTCTAGAAGAGAACTTCAGTGAGCTGATGAGTTATGATTTTACCGCCAAAATGGAAGCGACACTCGATCAGGTGGCTACTAATCAGCAGGATTGGAAAAGCGTACTAGACGCTTTTTTTTCCAAATTTAGCCAGCAGCTTAAAAACGCTGAGCAAAATCCGGTAGACGGAGGCATGCGGCTCAATCAGATGATTATGACTAGCATCAATTGTCTTGTCTGTGACCGCCCGATGGGGATCCGTACAGCCAGTACTGGTGTATTCTTGGGCTGTTCAGGCTACCAGCTACCCCCGAAAGATCGCTGCAAAAATACTATTCATCTTATCCCTGAATCAGAAACCTTGAATAGGTTTACTGTAGGTGATGAAGAAACCAATGCACTACGCGCACGCCGCCGCTGCGTAAAATGCCGCACCGCTATGGACAACTATGTCATCGATAGTAAGCGCAAAATCCACGTATGCGGTAAAAATCCGCTGTGTGACGGCTATAATATAGAACAGGGTGAGTTTATAGTCGTGGCCTATAATGGCCGAGTAGTAGAATGTGAAAAATGTGGCTTCAACATGCAATTGAAATTTGGACGTTTTGGTAAATACATAGCTTGTACTAACAACAACTGTAAGAATACCCGCAAGATCCTGCGTAACGGAGATGTAGCGCCGCCGAAGGAAGATCCAGTGCTGCTGCCTGAGCTGCCTTGCTACGGGCATTCGGACGCGTACTTTGTGCTGCGTGAAGGAGCAGTTGGAGTATTTTTGGCTGCTAATACGTTTCCAAAATACCGTGAGACCCGCAAACCATTAGTAGCAGAACTAGCTCGTTTCCGCGAACGCTTACCAGTAAAGCTGCAATATCTAGCTGATGCTCCCATAGAGGATGACGAGGGTAATAGCACCTTAGTACGCTTTAGCCGCAAAACGAAACAACAATATATCTCCTCGGAAAAGGATGGTAAGGCTACAGGCTGGACAGCGTTCTATGTTAACGGTAAATGGCAGGTGAATAGAAAATCATCCGGTTGCGGTCCTTAGCCAGAACTGATTTTGCTAATGGACGCTGTTACGCTATTTCTTCGTACCTGGTTAAGTAGCTGCTGCTGTACTGTCTGGTAGTATTTCACTGTGCGTCAGAGCTTAAGTAATATATTACGACAATAATCGTTCCTCTACTGCCGAAAGCACACCTATCAGCCATGGATCAGCAAAATAGGTATGAGTGAGAATAAATTTTCACTAGAGCTAGCCAAGTTGATATTTTGGCCGGGGCGCGATATTATCTCCAATGTATGGTGCGGTGTCCACCCTTGGGCAACCAGCAGTCAGATAAGCTCACGTGCCCTTAATTCTATTTTCAGATAAGCGTAATAAATGGGCGCCGCTATCAAACCTTCCATCCCAAAAGCTGACTCTAAGATAAGCATGGCCAGTAGTAACTCCCATGATTTAGCATTAATACGGTTGCCAACTATCTCGGCATTTAGAAAGTATTCTAGTTTGTGAATCAAAATTAGGTACAGTGCCATCACGCCGCCCACGCTCAATGAGATAGACATAGCCGAAATAATAATCATAACATTTGAAATAAGATTACCGAGAATTGGTAGTAAGCCAAAGATAAAAGTTGCCAAAATCAGCATTTTACCAAGCGGTAGATATACATCGAACAGCGGGAACAACCAGAGAATAATCATTGAGGTAAGTAGGGTATTTACCAGTGATACTTTGATTTGTGCGAAGACAATATTACGGAAAGCTTGAGAAAGATAGTGCAAGCGTTCTAGAAGCTGCTGCGTGAAGTATGTATTATTACGGTCAGAAGGTTTATTTAGTGAAATAACTGCGCCAATTATGAGGCCGATAACAATAGTAATTAGTCTGTGGAAGACAGATCTGCCCATATTGCTGATCATAATTGAATTTGATTCAACCAAGTCAAATAACTTATCTTTCAGTTCTTCCGTGCTTTTAGGTGGTAACACAGGAAAATAATTAGGGATGCAGTTTTTAACATTGGAAAAAATGCGGTTGGTTTTTGCTGTAATGTCGATACCGCGTTGAATATCCGTGGTAAAGCAGCTTATCTGGTGCACTATACCAATTATCAGTGCAATCGTTAAAAAAACGACGGCTATCAGCGCCATTACTACCAATCGACCGCTTTCTCTGCCTACTAGACGACGATCAAACCACAGTAGCAAGGAAATACTCATCTCATACGTCAGAAATCCGGCGATAAAGCAGGGAAACAAATGCAACGGAATGATAATAGTGATAAAAATAAACATCAATAGGTAAGATATTGCTTTCAGCCATGTCTCACTTACAATCATTATTATGATTTCCTTTCATTACTGGCTGTTTCCTTTATGGATTGCGCTGATAGCTATCACATTCTGTACGATAAAATTGCTGTTTTAAATAATTTCGTTTCAACTGTGTTCTAATCTGTCATAGAATGTCATAGAGTGGTTCTACTGAATAAAACGTTGGGTAATGGCAACGACCTGTCTGCACAGTTTTTATTTAGCTATTCATATGAAGTTCGTGGCAGCACATTTATCTTTATATGCCAGTTAAATCGCTCGACCATACCATTCTTTTGGGTGGGGTATTTATTTTAAAATGATCATTTGTACCCCCAGCGATCGTACTTAAGTTATGCGCTATAAAAATAGAATATCTTGAGGTTGAATTTTATATTGGGGTAAAATATTACACATCTACCGCAAATTTTCTACGCCTTGCGCTTATGTCAATAGCTATACTAGCTACTTCATGCGAGGTGGAAGAATATAATGTGCGTGCGAATTATAATAAATCACCTGGGTAACAACACTATTATGAGTCAGCATTACCGTGATGAATTTTGGATGCGTCAAGCTATTAGTTTAGCTGAGCGTGCGGAAGCAGATGGTGAGGTACCAGTAGGTGCGGTACTGGTCTTGAACGACCAGATTATTAGCGAAGGATGGAACAGTTCCATCCGCAATCATGATCCAACTGCTCATGCCGAAATCATAGCCTTACGCCAAGGTGGTAGGAGAATTGGTAATTATCGTTTACTGAATACGGCTATGTACGTGACTTTAGAGCCGTGCATAATGTGCGCGGGGGCGATTATTCATGCCAGAATCGGCCGTGTAGTGTTTGGCGCGCGCGACTCAAAAAACAGCGCTGCCGGATCACTGCTGAATGTACTTGTTCATCCTGGTATTAACCATCATATTCTAATCACTGGTAGCGTGTTGGCGCCGGCGTGCGCGGACCAGCTAAACAATTTCTTTCGCCACCGCCGTCATCAGCAGCGGGAACAGCACTTATCTTAGCGCTAAACTTTCCCTAATTAGTCTCGACAAAAGCATGATTTACTTATTTTACCAGGCTATTAGGCTGTTCATGATCGATTAGGGCACGTATTTATTATTTCTTAACTATTTATGTTACTGTTACGATTACAGTAAAAATTACGCACTGTATTTATTGTATTAGCTATTGCTAGAGTAATGGATTGAGATCAAATTAACCGATATTGGTATAATATAACGCATAGATTATAATCTATAAAACATTTCGAGCTGATACATTCTACTAACTGTTTATGAAACTGATGCTAATATAGCGTGGCAATGCTTGCAAAGCATAGCATCTCGTCATCAAGAAGGAATCAATTAACCAAGATCGTTACTGTTACTAAGAGTATAAACAGCAGGTCGTTCTGGTAAAATCACCTAATCTGTACAATAGTTATTGTCTGATTAATAAGAGCAAAAAATCAGTACTGGATTGCGTCCACGTAATTTACGGTTAGGAAAATAGTTAAGCTAGTAAGACTAGTAAGAGACAGATACATGACAATGTATCGTATCATGTTTAATTTTTGTTTTTTTTGTTCTACCTTGTCTTTATTTACCTTTTTTCGTATGATTTATAATCTTAATCTTAGTAGATCACAATCAAGAAATAGATTGAGCATGCTGAAAGCGGAGTCTGTTATGTATGGAGTTTTCCACAGCGGTGGTAAACAACACCGAGTAAGAGAAGGTCAGACCGTTCGGCTTGAAAAGCTAGACATCGCCACAGGTAAAACTGTTGAATTTGACCGGGTTATGATGATCGTCAACGGCGAAGACATTAAGATTGGTAGTCCTTTTTTAACCGACGGTAAAATTACGGCGGAAGTAGTGGCTCACGGTCGTGGCGAAAAAGTAAGGATTATCAAATTTCGTCGCCGTAAGCACTTTCGTAAGCATCAGGGCCATCGTCAGTGGTTCACTGACGTTAAAATAATTGGTATTGGATCCTAACCAGGAAGGAGAACTGATTCATGGCACACAAAAAAGCTGGTGGCTCCACACGTAACGGTCGAGACTCAGAAAGCAAACGTCTAGGCGTTAAACGCTTTGGCGGAGAACTGGTAAATGCCGGTAGCATTATTGTTCGACAACGTGGAACTCAATTCCACCCTGGTACTAACGTAGGCTGCGGCAAGGATCATACGCTATTTGCTTTGATGACCGGCAAAATTCAGTTTGGAATTAAGGGTACAATGAACCGTCGATTGGTGAGTGTAGTTGTCGAATAAATATCCTAATAGGAGCCCATAAAGACTCTTATTTAGGTTAATTATTAGTTAATTACACTATGTTAGCAAAAAAATACATGTTACCAAATGATTAGAATGGTTAAGTTCTCACCCAATATAGTGTTACTCCATAGAACATTTTAAATCGGTTGTTCGCTGGTGCTGACACTACTAGCTGAAATAAATTTGTCTGTTTTTCAGTCATTCATCTATCGACGGTAGCAACTGTAATTTTAATAATTTTGACATCGTCATGCTAACTTATTATGCAGCTACAGCTAATTGAGGTGAACAACATTATCAAGCTGCCCGGCAGCTATGGATAGAAAGTTACTATGAATTTTATTGATGAAGCAACCATTATAGTGGTGGCAGGTAACGGCGGGAATGGCTGCGTCAGCTTTAGCTTTCGCCGGGGAAAATATGTTCACCATGGTCGCCCCAACGGTGGTGATGGTGGCGACGGCGGTGACGTTTGGTTACTGGCAGATGAAAACCTGAATAACCTCATCGATTATAGTTTTGAGAAAAATTTTCGCGCTGAGAACGGACAAAACGGTAAGAGTAATGATTGTACCGGCAAGCGCGGCAAAGATATTGTCATCAAAGTGCCTGTTGGTACCAGGGTAATTGATTGTAATACCAATGAAGTAATAGGCGACATGATTAGTCACGAGCAGCGGCTGATGGTGGCTAAAGGTGGTTTTCACGGCCTGGGAAATACTAGTTTTAAATCTTCGATTAATAGGTCGCCGCGGCATAAAACCGAAGGTAACAAAGGTGATATCCGAGCGCTCCAGCTAGAATTAATGTTGTTGGCTGATGTTGGTATGCTCGGTCGGCCCAATGCTGGTAAGTCCACTTTTATTCGTGCTATATCGGCGGCCAAACCGAAAGTAGCGCCTTACCCGTTTACTACGTTAGTGCCTAGCCTCGGCGTAGTACGTATGGAGAATGAACAGCGATTTGTAGTAGCAGATATTCCTGGCCTAATAGAAGGTGCGGCTAACGGAGCTGGTTTGGGCATCCGTTTCCTGAAGCATCTAGAGCGTTGTCAGTTGCTACTGCATCTGATTGATCTAGCGCCAGTAGATGAGTACAATCTGGTAGAAAACGCACATATGATCGTAAAAGAGTTGGAACGCTACGATAAAAAACTAGCGGCTAAACCGTGCTGGCTGGTATTCAATAAAATGGATCTGCTTGAAGCTGAGGAGGCAGCAGCACGTGCCAAGTTAATCGCTAAAACATTGGGTAGTGAAAGGCATTATTATCTTATTTCCGCCGCTAACCGCAATGGTGTGCCGGCGCTGTGCGGTGACGTTATGACCTTTATCAACTCGCATCCTAAAATAAGGTAGTTTCCAATACCAAAATGGAGAAATTTTGATATAATGCATGTGGGAGGATGATGACTGCATAGCAAACGCTGCCAGTACTGAACAGTATTTCAGAGTGCATAAATTATGCAGCTATTGCTGAAGAAATAACTTTATATTTGGATTTATTGTGCTGCTGTTCTAATACTCCCTCCTTACCTGGTCATGGAAACTGATAGCAAGAAGACTAACCGAAACTTATTAGATTAGTTTAATCCAACGTTTTTCTGGTATATTTTTGGCATGAATAATTAACTCAAACAACGAGAACGGTATTGCTGCAACCAAAATAATAAATAGCTTAAGTAAGCCAAAAAGCCAAAATAACATTATCTGTTCACGATTATAAGATGCGATACGATACATAGGCTGCATACGAACATGATCAAACTGATAGTTGCTCACTCCCATGTCATGTTGAGTGAGGTTTAAGTTAGGTATTTAAACATTACAGTGATCCATGTCAGGCTGCGTTGCACCTATTTTACACCTTTAACACCCAGTTTGTTTTACAGATATACCGTATAGTTTTCACAGGATAAAAACGCATGAGGTTATCCACTTGATAACCTGACTGCATACTCATGCTTCTATGTAAACAGACATAAAGAAGTACACAAAGTACACTATGAATCACACCTAACTCTCAGTAAAATACGTACAAACATGCAAAAATTAGGCTTGCCTTGGCTAAATTGGCCAGGTAAACCTACTGTTATTTGGATTGCTGTTGCTGCTGCAGCATGTAGTACACAAAATCTAGTAGTGACAGCACCTGCAAAATATTAAGAACGTTAAAGGTACATAATAATGATCATGAACCAGATTCCGATGACTATGCGTGGCGCTAAAAAACTCAGGGAAGAGCTAGAATATCTCAAAAGCATCCGTCGTCCCGAAATTATCCGGTCGATTGCGGAAGCACGCGAGCAAGGTGATTTAAAAGAAAACGCCGAGTACCATGCTGCCAGGGAACAACAGGGCTTCTGTGAAGGACGCATCCAGGCAATAGATGCAAAACTGTCCAATGCGCAGGTAATCGATGTGACTAAGTTTGCCCCGAGCGGCCGGGTAATTTTTGGTGCTACGGTAAGTGTAGCGAATCTGGAGAGTGACCATCAACAAACATATCGCATTGTTGGCGACGATGAGGCTGATTTCAAGCAAAACTTAATTTCAATTAATTCTCCCATCGCCCGCGGGCTGGTTGGCAAAGAAGAAGGGGATTTTGTTGTTATTAACACCCCTGGTGGAGAGGTTGAGTACGAAATATTAAAGGTACAATATCTATAAGCGTCATGTTGGCGCCGTTATTGGCCTTCATTCTTGACCAGTTGCCAACCATGAACTGTATGCAACAAAAAATATTGTTGGTGTGTTGAGCTAGTATTTACATTACTATAATGTTAGAAGATAAGGATGATGTACCATGTGTGCAACAACCGTGACAGCAATAGTAGAAAGAACTCTATTTTATCTATCCCATTATTACCTTGATCACTTCATATTCTTCAACGCCTTCGATGAGCATGACTTCAGGCGTTTCTTTGCCTAGGTATTAATATGAGTCGGCGCATAATTGGCAAAATTTTTCCACTACGACACTATTTTATAGTTGGACCATTAAAATGGCGACTAACAAGCGTTCTGTCAGTTCCAGCTTATGGCAGCAGAAACACTATAGCGATAAATATTTTCAGCAGGCAAAAAAACAAGGACTGCGTTCTCGTGCCTGGTTTAAACTTGCTGAAATACAGCAGAGCGACAAACCATTTCGCCCAGGGATGACGGTAGTTGATTTAGGCGCCGCGCCCGGCGGCTGGTCGCAATATGTTGCTACGCAAATCGGCAGCACAGGGCGTGTTATTGCATGTGATATTCTGCCAATGGATCCGATTGTGGGCGTTGAATTTATGCGTGGCGATGTTCGTGACCATCTGGTCCTGCAGGCACTAATTGAACGTATAGGCCAACAAAAGGTGCAGGTGTTGCTGTCAGACATGGCGCCTAATATGAGCGGTATGTCAGCAATCGATATTCCTAAATCAATGTATCTCGTTGAGCTAGCATTAGACATGTGTAAGGATGTGCTGGCGCCTGGTGGTACTTTTCTAGTTAAAGTTTTTCAGGGAGATGGTTTTGATGGCTATCTACAGATAATACGCTCTCGGTTTAGACAGGTAAAAATTCGTAAACCGCAGGCTTCTCGTGCAAGCTCCCGCGAAGTTTACATTGTGGCGACAGGAAACAAATTATAGTAATCTAATTCAACTATTAATTGTTCAACAGTTTGGTGGCAATATGAGGTTCCTACCTTGAGGGATATGGCGAAGAACCTGATTCTATGGCTAATTATCGCAATTGTGCTGATGTCGGTATTCCAGAGTTTCAGGCCCAGCGAGTATAGTAGACATAGAGTAGATTACTCTACCTTTATGTCAGAATTGCATCAAAATCAGGTTCGTGAAGCACGCATTAACGGTCGTGAAATAACTGTTACCAAAAAAGACAATAATCATTACACTACCTATATTCCGGTCAACGATCTCAAGCTGCTAGATATTCTTTTGACCAAAAATGTCAAAGTGGTGGGTGAGCCACCGGAAGAACCTAGCCTACTAGCTTCCATCTTTATATCTTGGTTCCCGATGCTCTTACTAATTGGAGTATGGATATTCTTTATGCGCCAAATACAGGGTAGTGGTGGCAAAGGCGCTATGTCGTTCGGCAAGAGTAAGGCGCGGATGTTGACAGAAGACCAGATAAAAACGACCTTCGCTGATGTCGCAGGTTGCGATGAAGCGAAGGAAGAGGTACATGAGCTAGTTGATTACTTACGCGAACCAAGCCGTTTCCAAAAGCTAGGCGGCAAGATTCCTAAAGGCGTGCTAATGGTTGGACCGCCAGGAACCGGTAAAACTCTGCTGGCAAAGGCTATCGCGGGGGAAGCCAAGGTACCGTTTTTTACTATTTCCGGTTCTGACTTCGTGGAGATGTTTGTTGGTGTTGGCGCTTCCCGCGTTCGGGATATGTTCGAACAGGCGAAAAAAGCTGCGCCTTGTATCATTTTTATCGATGAAATCGACGCCGTCGGGCGTCAACGTGGTGCTGGCCTAGGCGGCGGTCACGATGAGCGTGAACAGACTCTAAACCAGATGCTTGTGGAAATGGATGGGTTTGACGGCAATGAAGGTGTTATTGTCATTGCAGCTACCAACCGCCCAGACGTTCTGGATCCGGCGCTGCTACGTCCAGGACGTTTTGACCGACAAGTGGTGGTTGGTCTACCTGATGTCCGTGGTAGAGAACAAATTCTAAAGGTACACATGCGAAGTGTGCCGTTAGCGCCCGATATTGATGCTTCGGTAATTGCGCGCGGTACGCCTGGCTTTTCTGGTGCTGATTTGGCCAACCTAGTGAACGAAGCGGCGTTATTTGCCGCTCGCGACAGTAAGCTCATAGTGACGATGGTAGAATTGGAGAAGGCCAAAGATAAAATTATGATGGGCACCGAGCGACGTTCAATGGTTATGACTGAAATGCAAAAAGAAGCTACCGCCTACCACGAGGCTGGCCATGCGATCATAGGCCGTTTAGTGCCAGAGCATGATCCGTTGCATAAAGTTACCATTATCCCGCGTGGTCAATCCCTAGGAGTGACATTTTTCCTACCAGAAGGAGATGCTATTAGCGCTAGCCGCCAGAAGTTGGAAAGCCAAATCGCCACTCTATACGGTGGTCGGCTAGCTGAGGAGATTATATATGGTCCGGCAAAAGTATCTACTGGAGCGTCTAACGATATTAAAGTAGCGACATCGATTGCTCGCAATATGGTTACCCAGTGGGGCTTCTCGGATAAGTTGGGTCCGATGCTATATGCGGAGGAAGAGGAGGAAATTTTGCTTGGTCGTGCAGTAGTTGGCAAGATGAAGCATATATCTGATGAAACAGCGCGCATAATCGATCAAGAAGTTAAGTCACTGATTGAGCGAAACTATGTCCATGCCCATAAATTGCTGATGGATAATATGGATATTCTGCATGCTATGAAAGATGCTTTGATGAAATATGAGACCATCGATGCACAACAGATTGACGATCTTATGAGCCGCAAAGCGATTGTGCGCCCGCCTGCTGGTTGGGATAATATCGTCTCTGATAAGAGCTGCGATGAAGTTACTACGTGCCCGCCGAAGACATAGAGTGCTATTGTTGAATAATACGGTAATCGATCATAGTAATAGTCATTAGATACTGGTAGCATCATGCGATACTCTCACCATAGTAGCGCCGCAACAATGCAACTCGATAACGTTCACGGAACCTTGACGCTACGCGCATCTCGCTGTCAGCTAAGCTGGTATACATACAAGCACAGAGGTTTAGTAACAGTTAGGCGCCCACGGGCGAGTTATTTTATATAAGTATGGTACCGATCCAAAGTTAGCCTTATCTTAGAAGAAGAGGAGGAATAGATCGTGCATGCAGATTAACCATATAGCGTATTATATCGCGGTGTAAGTGGTTTACTGAAGTAGCTACAAAATTTACTTGCAATACATGCAATAAAATTGTACTTTAGTTATTATTCATAGTTCATAGTTGTTTCAGTTGAATGTTCCAGGTACGTTGTTTGTGGTTGTAGTTGCTGACGTTGTTAACCGGAAGAACACTAGAATATTATGTATTTCACTCTGCTGGTCATATACCTATTCGTAGTACTCTGCCTAATTGCGCTGATTATGTTACAACAAGGTAAAAATACTGATATGGGATGTTCGTTTAGTGCCAACACCAGTAACGCCTTGTTCGGTTCAAGCAGTAACGGTACTATTATCACTTGTATGACTGCAGTGTTAGCGATGCTGTTCTTCGTGCTCAGTCTAGTGCTAGGTAACCTAATCAGCAGGCAAAAGCAAAAAAGTCGCCAGGTAGATAATATAAATCAAGTGCAACTAGCAGATCAGGTTACAAAATTAGCACCAGCAAAACTGGGTAACAACATTCCACAGTAAGAGTTAAACTACTTCTTGCCTTGTCAATGTAAAGCAATCCTAGATTCTAGAAGAAAGTGCCGAGGTGGTGAAATTGGTAGACACGCTACCTTGAGGTGGTAGTGCCCGATGGGGCTTACGGGTTCAAGTCCCGTCCTCGGCACCAGGCTAGAAGGAGAATTAATGTTTTTTTGGAGATATAAGTTGCTTTTTTTTGACGATTAGCTTATTATTTAACTTAGACGCGGGGTGGAGCAGCATGGTAGCTCGTCGGGCTCATAACCCGAAGGTCGTCGGTTCAAATCCGACCCCCGCAACCAAATTTTGGATAGAGCTTGTAAAGCTAGGCAGCCAAGTATAGTTATCTTTAAATATACATAATAACCATGCTTATTTGACAATCGGTTGAAAACCGCCTCTTGACTAGGTCAAGATCATGAAAACCCTCAAATGTTGAGACAGTTTCAGTATTTAACTACGGTAAATTGGGCTAATTAGGCCCTTTTTTTATGTCTTTGGGGTTTGGGTGAACTTGTCTACATTATAACAATAAATACTTGACAAAACTGTTCAAAAAACCTGTGGAAGCAATGGGATTTGAGTTGTTAGGTATTGAATTTATTCGTTGCCGTTAATCAACGCTGCGCATTTATATTGATCATGAAGATGGTATTAATATTGATGATTGTTCTGAGGTAAACAAACAGATCAGCACGTTAATTGATGGAGAAGATCCTATTATATCCCTGGCTTATAGTCTTGAAACCTAATCACCTGGCCTGGATCGACAACTGTTTACCCGCCACAGTTTAGACAATTTGCTGCTGCGCATTGCGGTGCAAAGCCGCCGTAAATGACAGGGAATAATTAAAGCTGTTAACGGTGAAATAATCAACGTAACGGTGGCAGGTCAAGATGAAGTGTTATTTTAAAACAAGATCCAGAAAGCGAACCTGGTAACCAAATTTTAACGCTTTACTAAGGCAACTAGGATGAATAAAGAAATTCTGGCTGTTGTTGAGGCAGTGTCTAATGAGAAAGCCGTCCCGCGGGGAAAAATTTTCGAAGCGCTAGAAATAGCACTAGCCACTGCTACTAAGAAAAAATACGAACAGAACATAGAAGTCCGCGTTAGCATCGATCGCAAGTCTGGGGAATTTGATACTTTCCGCCGTTGGCTAATAGTGGATAAAGTAATACATCCTACCAGGGAAATTACCTTGGATGCGGCGCAATTTGATAATCCGCAAATACAGCTTGGCAGCTACATAGAAGATCAAATTGAATCTGTAGTATTTGATCGCATTACTACCCAAACTGCTAAGCAAGTGATCGTCCAGAAGGTTCGTGAAGCCGAACGGAAGATGGTTATTGATAAGTTCCGCAGTCATGAAGGTAAGATTATCACTGGCGTAGTAAAAAAAATTAATCGGGACAGCATCAGTCTAGATCTTGGTAATAATGCTGAAGCAATGATCAGCCGCGAGGACATGCTACCGCGTGAAAATTTCCGCCCTGGTGATCGTATCCGCGGGGTGTTATATGCTATTCGTCCGGAAGCGCGAGGCGCTCAACTATTGGTCAGTAGGTCGCGTCCAGAGATGTTAGTCGAACTGTTCCGGATTGAAGTACCAGAAATTGGCGAAGAAGTTATTGAAATCAAGGCGGCTATTCGAGATCCCGGTTCAAGGGCAAAAATTGCTGTAAAGACCAACGACAAGCGCATTGACCCTGTTGGCGCCTGTGTTGGTATGCGAGGCGCGCGAGTCCAGGCGGTATCCAGAGAACTATGCGGCGAACGAATTGATATCGTGCTGTGGGATGACAATCCAGCCCAGTTCGTGATTAATGCCATGGCACCTGCCGATGTCGCCTACATAGTAATTGATGAGGATAAGCATATGATGGATATTGCAGTCGAATCCAGTAATCTTGCACAGGCTATTGGCCGCAATGGACAAAATGTCCGGCTAGCTTCCCAGCTTAGTGGCTGGGAGCTGAACGTAATGACAGTAGAAGATCTGCAAGCAACACATCAAGCTGAAGCCAAGGCAGTAATCGATCTGTTTACCCGTCATCTTGAGATCGATGCAGAGCTCGCCACAGTTCTTATGGCGGCAGGTTTCTCTTCTCTTGAAGAGTTGGCCTATGTACCAATAAACGAACTACTAACCATTGAAGGGTTTGATGAACAAATGGTAACAGCGCTGCGCGCACGCGCGCAGGATGCTCTGACTATGCTGGCCTTGGCGCGGCAAGAAAATATGGGTACTCATATACTAAATGAAGAACTGCTGTGTCTTCCTAAAATTGAGCGTGATATGTCATGCCAGCTAGCAGATCGTGGAATTTGCACGCTAGAAAATCTTGCAGAACAGAGCGTCGACGATATTGCCGATATTGCCGGGATAAGTAGCGAACAAGCTGGTGAGTTAATTATGGCAGCACGCAATATTTGCTGGTTTGGCAACAAAGTTGAATAAAATGTATCAGGAAATGAAAATAGCATGACAGATGTAACCGTAAAATCGCTCGCATCAGAAATACAAACTACGGTAGATCGCCTGGTACAGATATTTGCTGATACAGGCATTAACAAAACCGCAGTGGATTATGTGACCCAACAAGAAAAAGACACTTTACTGGCTTACCTTAGCGCGCACGGTACCAAGCTCAAGAGATTAACTGTGCAGCGCAAAACGCTTCGCACCTTGAATTTTACTAGCAATAGTGGAAAAAGTAAGTCGGTACAAATAGAAGTGCGTAAAAAGCGCACCTATGTGCAATTTAATCCGCAGGCAATAGAACAAGCTGACGCAACAGAAAACACCAAGTATGCGGGAGAAAAACTGATTCAGCCGCAGGCAAATTTGGACGCTACTGAACAATCGCGTCGTAATATTGGTAAAAAAGTCAAATACGCAGCGGAAGATCAGGCTAAGCTGCAGGCAACTGGGCAAGCAGCACATGTAGCAGCGGCAGAAATGTTGACTAATCATCAGTCCAATATTATTACTGCTCAGTCACCACTAGCTGCTGAACAAGCGCGCCGTGAAGCCAAAAACGCAGAAATAAGACGCAAAGCGGAAGAAGAGGTGCGGCGCAAAGTAGAAGAAAATGCTCGCAAGGTCGTGGAAGAGGCATGTCGTATGGCTGAAGAACATGGCGGTACTTGGGATAACGTGCCTAATCCTGTAGAGGAAGATACAAACGATTACCACGTAACTACCTCCCATCATGCCAGAGAAGCGGAAGATGAAAACGATCGCAAATTGGAAGGCGCTCGCCGCCGCAACCGTGGTGGTAAAGCCGCTAAACAGAAGAAAACCAGCCGCTTGTCCGAAGCAAAAGCAGATCGCGAAGAAGCCCGTGCCGTGGTACGTGGTGGTAAGAGTAAGCGCAAAACTAACACTCTGATGCAAGGCTTTAACAAGCCAGTGCAGACGGTGAACCGCGATGTGATGATCGGCGAAACAATCACCGTTGCTGACTTGGCGAACAAGATGGCGGTAAAAGGATCTTATGTTATCACAGCCATGATGAAGATGGGAGCCATGGCTACTATTAACCAGGTGATAGATCAGGAAACAGCACAATTAGTTGCAGAAGAAATGGGTCATAAAGTTACTGTTCGCCGTGAAAACGAGCTGGAAGAGGCGGTTATGTCCGACCGCGACACTGGCAGCTTCGCCACCGCTAAATTGCGGGCACCGGTAGTGACCATCATGGGCCACGTCGACCATGGTAAAACCTCACTCTTGGACTATATACGTTCAACTAAAGTGGCAGCGAGTGAGGCAGGGGGCATGACACAACATATTGGTGCCTATCATGTTGAAACCGATAACGGCATGATAACCTTTCTAGATACCCCAGGGCATGCCGCATTTACCGCAATGCGGGCGCGAGGTGCGCAGGCAACTGATATCGTGGTACTGGTAGTAGCTGCCGATGACGGCGTTATGCCGCAGACGATCGAAGCTATCCAGCACGCAAAAGCGGCACAAGTGCCGGTAGTAGTAGCGGTGAATAAGATCGATAAACCAGAAGCAAATCCAGATCAAGTCAAAAATAAACTTACCCAATATGGTATTATTCCTGAAGAATGGGGTGGTGAAAGCCAATTTGTACTAGTTTCTGCAAAATCAGGCCAGGGTATTGATGAATTGTTGAACGCTATCTTGCTACAGACGGAATTGCTTGAATTAAAAGCCATTGGCAATGGCATGGCCAGTGGGGTAGTGATCGAATCTGGCCTGGACAAGGGTCGTGGTCCAGTAGCGACTGTGCTAGTGCGTGAAGGTACTCTAAATCTTGGTGACATTGTCTTGTGTGGTTTTGAGTACGGTCGCGTTCGTGCCATGCGTGACGAATTTGGTCGTTATGTGGCCTCCGCCGGACCGTCAATACCAGTCGAGCTATTAGGTCTTTCTGGAGTACCTGCAGCCGGTGATGAAGCAACAGTAGTACGCGACGAAAAGAAAGCACGTGAAGTAGCACTATATCGCCAAGGCAAGTTTCGTGAAGTAAAATTGGCACGGCAACAGAAGTCAAAACTGGAAAGCATGTTCACCAACATGACCGAAGGGGTAGTATCCGAGCTTAACATTGTGCTGAAGTCAGACGTACAGGGTTCCACAGAAGCTATCAGTGAAGCGCTGGAGACTTTATCTACTGACGAGGTAAAGGTAAAGATTATAGGTGCCGGTGTAGGCGGCATTACTGAGGCTGATGCTACGCTAGCTGCGGCTTCCAACGCCATCATCATAGGCTTTAACGTACGTGCTAATGCATCCGCTCGCCGCATTATCGAAGCGGAAAATCGTGATCTACGCTATTACTCGGTTATCTACGATTTGATTTCTGAAATCAAACAGGCGATAAGCGGCATGCTGGCGCCCAAATATAAACAGGAAATTATTGGCTTAGCGGAAGTACGCGATGTATTTCTGGCCCAGAAATTCGGCGCAATTGCTGGTTGTATGGTAACGGAAGGAGTAGTCAAACGTCATAATAAGATACGTGTGCTACGGGAAAACGTGGTGATCTACGAAGGAGAACTGGAGTCACTACGTCGCTTCAAAGATGACGTTAACGAAGTACGTAATGGCATGGAATGCGGCATTGGCGTGAAAAATTATAACAACATTTGCTCAGGTGATGTGATCGAAGTATTTGAAAACATCGCGATCCAACGTGCTGCAATTGATTAACTTAACTACTAAACTACTAGCTGACTAGCTAATGGGTGATTAGCAAATATCACCTAAGAGGCGCCAGCAACCAGTATGGAACTTTTCCCATGAAAAAAGAATCTAGCCGCCTCCAGCGTGTTTCCCAGGAGATAAAAAAGGAAATAGCAATTATACTGCAGCGTGAAATAAAAGATCCCCGTGTCGTCATGGCGACCGTGTCCGGGGTTGAAGTTTCGCGCGATCTTGCTTATGTCAAAGTGTTCGTAACTTTTTTGAATGACAATTCACTCGAACAGGCGCAAACCGGTATCCGAGCGCTACAGGCCGCTACAGGTTTTATTCGTAGCATGTTAGGTAAAGCTATGTGTTTGCGAGTTGTACCAGAGCTTAAATTTGTCTACGATAAATCACTGGTGGAGGGTATACGTATATCTAATCTGGTCAGTAGAGTAAGTAGGATATTAAACAACCACCGCCTTGGCGGCAGCACAAGCCAGAAAGCAGATGAAAAACTAGGACACTGATGGGAGATGGGACGTCAAAGTAGTCGTGGCCGTGATATCGATGGTATTATCTTGCTAGATAAACCGCTTGGTATTTCTTCTAATGCTCTTTTGCAAAAAGTTAAGCGGTTGTTTCGCGTTAATAGGGCAGGGCATACTGGCGCGCTTGATCCTCTAGCAACCGGTATGCTGCCGGTTTGCTTTGGTGAAGCAACAAAGTTTTCCCAGTATTTGCTGAATGCTAATAAACGCTATATGGTTACTGCTCTGCTCGGTAAACGTACCGATACCTCTGATGCTGAAGGCCGTACGGTCAGCTGTCGTCCGGTGTTTATCGACCAATCGCGGCTGGAGGCGGCTCTTGACCACTTCCGCGGAAAAAGCATACAGTTGCCTTCGATATTTTCGGCGCTGAAGCATCATGGGCGCCCATTGTACGAATATGCTCGCAAGGGTATAACGGTAGCACGCGAGGCACGGACCATTCACGTTTATGATTTACACTTACACTACTGGGATCATACTAAGGTAGAGTTGGAAATTCATTGTGCCAAAGGTACCTATATTCGCACCATTATAGATGACTTGGGTGAACTTCTTGGTTGTGGTGCGCACGTTGCTGCGCTACGCCGGCTGGCTGTGGCCAGCTACTCTACTGAGCGTATGGTAACGCTGGCAGCGTTACAGAACATCACCGCCGAAGCACCTGAGGCGCCAGAAACTCTGGATCGCCTGGACGCACTGCTGTTACCAATGGACAGTGCCATGGCTGATATACCAGTGGTCAATTTGCTGTCTGACATCGCTGCCAGAGTACGGCTAGGACAACCAGTAGCAGTGACCAAGCAACTAAAGGTAGGTATGGTGCGGCTGACCGAGGGGGATGCTGGGCGCTTTTTTGGCATTGGCGAAATCTCTACACCGGGTAGGCTGAAGCCGATTAGGTTAATAGCAACAAGCAGAACCAAGTAAGTGATCGATGCTAATGCAATCATATTGCGCTCATTGCTTGTTGATAGTAGAATAGCCAACTTTGGGAAGTGGGGCGTGATATCGGCGTTAGTGAATCTATTATTCCACTATTCCAAAGTTCTTTTGGTTGGAGTGTTATCATGTCTCTAAGTGTTGAAGAAAAAAAGAACATTATTGCTAATTTTGGTCGTGATACCAAAGATAGTGGTTACCCTGAAGTACAAATTGCTTTATTAACCGCTCAGATTAGCCAGCTGCAAGTTCATTTTGATAAACATCAAAAAGATCACCATAGCCGCCACGGTCTGCTACGTATAGTTTCACAGCGTCGTAAGCTGCTTGACTACTTAAAGGGTAAAGATATGGGACGTTACACTATCTTAATCGACAACCTAGGTCTGCGGCGCTAAGCTAAACAGTTTCAAGAGAAAGGGGCCTGATATTGGGCCCCTTTCTTCTAGGCAGTGCTTAAGTGCTTATACGTAGCAGACCGTGGCGCTGAAAATTCAGATTAAGTAATTTTTCCACCACTCTTCCATGGCTGAGGTTAGAAGCTGAAGCTAATGAGAAGATTATTAGTCAATCATGGTCGATAACAGGACCATTCCCTTTGAAAAAGGAAATTATTTTGTTAACTCCACTTGTACATAAGTTTCAATATGGTCAGCATACCGTAACCCTGGAAACAGGTATAATGGCTCGTCAGGCAACTGCTGCAGTAATGGTTAGCATGGACGACACAGCAGTCTTAGTAACGGTTGTTGGTGCCAAAGATGCAAAAATAGGACAAAGTTACTTCCCGTTGACCGTTAACTATCAGGAGCGAACTTACGCCGCAGGACGCTTTCCAGGCGGTTTTTTCCGACGTGAAGGCCGCCCGAGCGAAGGCGAAACCCTAATTGCGCGCCTAATAGACCGTCCAATACGTCCGCTATTCCCGGCAGGTTTTCTTAACGAAGTACAAGTTATAGCCACGGTGGTATCAGGCAATCCACAAGTTAGCCCAGATATAGTGGCAATGATTGGGGTTTCCGCCGTGCTTAGTTTATCTGGTATTCCTTTTAGTGGACCTATTGGCGCCGCGCGAGTTGGTTACATTAACGACCAGTATGTGCTTAACCCTACCCAGGCTGAACTGGCAACAAGTCGACTAGATTTGGTGGTTGCTGGGACAGAGAATGCGGTACTGATGGTAGAATCCGAAGCGCAGCTGTTAAGTGAAGAGCAAATGCTAGGCGCAATAGTATACGGACATAATCAGCAGCAGGTAGTGATTGAGAATATACATCAACTAGTAACCTTAGCAGGTAAACCAAAGTGGCCATATAATATGCCCGACGTTGATGTCGCTCTGCAGGAGCGAGTAACAGAGCTGGCAGAAGCCCGTTTAAGCGATGCTTATTACATTACTCAGAAGCAAGAACGTTATGCCATGTTGGATGCTATTAAGGCCGATGTCGTAGAAGAGCTGACAAGCAAGGACGACAATATAAATCAAAATACCATTAGAGACATCCTGGGTACGTTGGAGAAAAATGTGGTGCGTAGTCGCATACTACGCGGTGAACCGCGTATTGATGGCCGTGAGAAAGATATGATTCGCGGTCTGGACGTGCGCACAGGAGTATTGCCACGTACCCATGGGTCGGCGCTGTTCACCCGCGGGGAAACCCAGGCGTTAGTCACTGCAACTCTAGGTACTGAGCGCAACGCGCAGAATATCGATGAATTGACTGGTGAACGTATAGAAAGGTTCCTGTTACACTACAATTTTCCACCTTACTGCGTCGGTGAAATTGGCGTGGTAGGTGCACCAAAGCGCCGTGAAATAGGCCACGGCCGGCTGGCTAAACGTGGTGTTATGGCTGTGATGCCAAACGCTAGCGAGTTCCCTTACACCGTACGCGTAGTATCGGAAATAACGGAATCTAACGGCTCATCATCCATGGCTTCTGTGTGCGGCGCTTCACTAGCACTGATGGATGCTGGGGTTCCAATTAAGGCAGCAGTGGCCGGTATTGCCATGGGACTGATAAAAGAAAAAGATAATTTCATGGTGTTATCAGATATTCTGAGTGATGAAGATCATCTAGGCGATATGGATTTCAAAGTTGCTGGCAGCCGTGAAGGAATTACTGCACTACAGATGGATATTAAAATTGAAGGCATAAACAGCGAAATCATGCAGGTGGCGCTGAATCAAGCTAAGAGCGCGCGCATGCATATTCTTGACGTCATGGAGCTGGCAATCAGCTCGCCACGTGGTGATATTTCTGAATTTGCGCCTCGCATTCATACTATTAAAATCAGTTCCGATAAAATCAAGGATGTAATTGGTAAAGGCGGTTCTGTTATCCGCGCGCTAACCGAAGAAACTGGCACTACGATAGAAATTGAAGATGACGGTACCGTGAAAGTCTCATCCAACGACAGTAATAAAGCCCGCGCAGCAATTTGCCGCATTGAAGAGATTACCTCGGAAATTGAAGTTAACCGTGTTTATAACGGTAAAGTCACCCGTATCGTTGACTTCGGTGCATTTGTTGCCCTCGTTGGTGGTAAAGAAGGGTTGGTGCATATCTCCCAGATTGCTAATAAACGTATAGATAAAGTAAATGATTATCTGGAACTTGGCCAGGAAGTGCATGTTAAGGTGCTGGAAGTGGACCGTCAAGGTCGCGTGCGCCTCAGCATCAAGGAAGCTAGTATCACCACCAACTAGATGCAGTTAGCATCCTGATTGCGAAGCAGTTTGTTAACATGATGGAGGACAGGAAGTACGTCTAGCAAATTTATTCGGTAGGGGGAAGACTGCCTTGCTGGTGGTTAGTTACGTTACAATGACTGGTCTGGTAGAGAAACTCTAACCGTACCTTAGCTACCGTAATCTGTTCCGCTGGCTATGGTTTTTGCTCGAATAGAAACAACTACGATCATCGCTTCTGCCCTGTTCACCATCATGGTTTATAATTTTTATAACAACGTGCATTACCTTATTAAGTACTGTTATACAGTAGCTGAGACGCCAGACCTTGACAGTAATCGGTAACAATTGTTATTGGCGCTTTTAGGCTAAGTGCAAGACTTACTATTTTTCAGCTATGAGTATTTTATGTTTTAAATCTAATGTGAGCCAGTTTATGCTGTTAATGTTTATAGGCTGGTCGCCAGAATGAGGCGTGTTTCAATGTCTACAATAACAACTTTTTTTACTGATCTGGGGCTAAAATCTTCTATACTTCAAGCCCTGACCGATCTAGGTTATGAAAAGCCGTCACCTATCCAGGCCGCCTGTATTCCGCCTATGTTGGCCGGACGTGACATCCTTGGTATGGCGCAGACCGGCAGCGGTAAAACTGCGGCCTTTTCTCTGCCGCTGTTACACAATATTAATCCCGAACTAGCCGCACCACAGGTGCTAGTACTAGCGCCTACTAGAGAACTGGCGATACAAGTTGGGTCAGCCTGCGCCGATTTCGCCAAACATATGAAAGGTGTTAGTATAGTAGCCCTGTACGGCGGTCAGCGTTATGATGTCCAGTTGCGCGCGTTGCGTCAAGGGCCGCAAGTTGTGGTCGGCACTCCTGGCCGCCTACTAGACCATTTGAAACGCGGTACTCTGGATCTATCTAATTTGAGTGGACTAGTAATCGACGAAGCAGATGAGATGTTGCGCATGGGCTTTATCGAAGACGTAGAAAAAATTTTGACACAGGTACCAGAGCAACACCAGACCGCGCTGTTCTCTGCGACCATGCCGGAAGCAATTCGCCGTATTACTCGCCGTTTTATGAACGATCCGCAGGAAGTGCGTATTCAATCCAGTATTACTACACGTCCGGATATCAGCCAGAGCTATTGGACAGTTCATGGTATACGCAAGAATGAAGCTCTGGTACGTTTCTTAGAAGTAGAAGATTTTGATGCTGCCATTATATTCGTACGCACAAAAACCGCCACACTGGAAGTAGCAGAAGTGTTAGAGCGTAGCGGTTATAATAGTGCTGCCCTAAACGGTGACATGAATCAGACACTACGCGAGCAAACATTAGAACGTTTAAAGGATGGTCGCTTGGATATTCTGATTGCAACAGATGTCGCCGCTCGCGGCCTAGACGTTGATCGCATCAGCCTAGTCGTGAACTACGATATTCCGCTGGATTCCGATTCTTACATACACCGTATTGGTCGTACCGGTCGTGCCGGCCGCGCCGGCCGGGCGCTATTATTCGTGGAAAATCGAGAGCGCCGTCTGCTACGCAATATCGAACGCATTATGATGCTGACCATACCTGCGGTAGAACTACCAACCGCTGAGGTATTGAGTACACGTCGTTTGTCTAAGTTTACTGCTAAGGTACAAAATCAGCTGGCAAGTAGAGATCTTGATCTGTACCGCTCACTGCTAACCAAACTACAACCGGCAGAAGAAATTGATATGGAAACGCTAGCAGCTATTCTGTTAAAAATGGCCCAATGTGAACGCCCACTGATCCTGCCCCCTGATTCGTTGATTGAACGACGCCCACGCCGCGAGTTCCTGAAGCGCAACGAGCGGCAGGAGAACGACGAACGTTTATCGCGGCAGCGTCGTAACAGCGGCGACAGAGGTGAGATGGATCTCTACCGTATCGAGGTAGGTCGTGATGATGGTGTCGAAGTACGCCATATAGTTGGCGCCATCGCCACCGAAGGTGACATTAATAGCCGCTATATAGGCAATATTAAATTATTCGCCTCCTATTCTACAATTGAGTTGCCTAAAGGTATGACAGGAGAAATGCTATCTAACTTTACCCGCACGCGTATTATGAATAAACCGATTAAAATGCAGTTTATAGGTGCCGCATGGTCGCGCAGCTGTGATGATCGCCGAAAGTTCATTAGCAGCGAAAGCCGGTTTAGTCGTGGCAGTAAGCGCCCAGAATACCGCGGCGCAAGGTTAACAGACGACAGTAAATTAAGAAGAAAGTAAATTAATTGGCTTCGCGCTTGTTTTCGATGACCTCAGCTTAAGCAGCGGTGTTATGATTGAATAACGCATAAAATAACATGCGCACGATATACAGCATCAGTAACTAAAGGTGAAAAAAAACAGCCAGGCATCCGGTCCGGCATCTACTCTAGCATTGACATTATCCAATAAATTAGGAAGACAAAATGTACCAGCAAGAAGTTAAGATTACTGCTCCTAATGGTCTACATACTCGTCCTGCCGCTCAGTTTGTTAAAAAAGCAAAAGGATTTATTTCCGACATTACCGTCACCTCAAATGGCAAAAGCTCCAGCGCTAAAAGCTTGTTAAAATTGCAAACTATTGGTCTGACTAAGGGTACTATCGTTAATATCGCAGCAGAAGGCGCGGATGAACAAAAAGCAGTAGAACAGTTGGTTAAACTGCTCGCAGAGCTGGAGTAATATAGGTCAGGTCTTTGTTATGCTATGCATCATGAGTAGGGTGGGGTTATGATTTCAGGTATTTTAGCATCACCGGGTATTGCATTTGGTAAAGTGTTGCTACTTAAGGAAGAGGAGTTGGTAATCAACGGGGAAAACATCACTGCAGAACAGGTCGAGCAGGAAGTTGAACGTTTTCGTGCTGGACGTGCCCAATCTGCCGCGCAGCTGGAAGTAATCAAAACTAAAGCGAGAAACACCTGCGGTGAAGAAAAGGCAGCCATCTTCGATAGTCATATAATGTTATTGGAAGATGAAGAACTTGAGCAAGACATCATAGCTTTTATCAAAGAACAACTCGTTAGCGCAGATGCTGCTGTTTATGCAGTGCTTGAACAGCAGGCAAAGGCATTGGCAGAACTTCATGACGAATATCTAAAAGAACGCGCCACCGATGTGCGCGATATTGGTAAACGTTTGCTGCGTAATATTCTTGCACTGCCGATTATAGATATAGACTTGAATGCCATCAGCGATGAAGCCATACTAGTAGCGGTAGATTTGACTCCTTCGGAAATTGCGCAGCTTAATCTGAATAAAGTGTTGGGCTTCATCACCAATTTCGGTGGCCGAACCTCACATACATCAATTATGGCTCGTTCACTGGAGCTGCCGGCTATCGTTGGCACTGGTAATATTACTCAGCAAGTCACTAATGGTGATTATTTGATTCTGGATGCTATAAATAACCAGATTTATATTAATCCTGAACCAAAATTAATTGAACAGCTGAAAGCGCTGCAAATACAATACGCAACAGAAAAGAAAGAATTGGCTAAACTGAATGATCTACCTGCAGTGACGCTTGACGGTCATAAGGTGGAATTATGCGCCAATATTGGCACCTTGCGTGACGTGATGAGCGCTGAAAGTAACGGTGCCGAAGGAATAGGCCTGTATCGTACCGAGTTCTTGTTTATGGACCGTGATTCATTACCTAGCGAAGAAGAGCAGTTCCAAGCTTATAAAGCGGTGGTGGAATCTATGTCCACTGGCTCTATTATAGTGCGTACCATGGATATCGGTGGTGATAAGTCTGTGCCTTATATGAATCTACCGAAAGAGGACAATCCATTCCTCGGATGGCGTGCCATCCGCATTGGGCTCGACCGTAAAGAAATATTGCACACACAGCTGCGCGCCATTCTACGCGCCTCCGCTTTTGGCAAACTGCGCATCATGTATCCGATGATTATTTCCGTGGAAGAAGTACGTACCCTACAACATGAGCTCTCGCTGCTAAAACAGCAACTACGTGAAGAGGGTAAGTGCTTCGATGAGGGCATCGAAGTAGGAGTGATGGTAGAAACACCGGCCGCCGCGGTTATCTCACACCATCTTGCACAGGAAGTAGATTTCTTTAGTATCGGTACAAACGATCTTACCCAATATACTCTTGCCGTTGATCGCGGGAATAAGCTCATTGCTAATCTATATAACCCTATGTCTCCTGCAGTACTGACCTTAATCAAACAAGTTATTGACGCATCTCACGCTGCTGGTAAATGGACTGGTATGTGCGGCGAGCTTGCGGGAGATGAACATGCTACAATACTGTTATTAGGAATGGAACTGGATGAATTCAGCATAAGTGCTATCTCTATACCTAGTATTAAGAAAATCATTCGCAATACCAATTTTTGCGATGCAAAGAAATTAGCAAAGGAAGCATTAGCTCAGTCAACTGCAGAAGATTTAATTAATTTGGTAAACAAATTTATTGAAAAAAAATGAGCTACTGATTTCACAAAACTGATCTCATCTAAATTATTATTTAGTCTATAGTGCATAAACATAGTAACAAACTAACCAAGTTACCCTACCTATTAAGGTAAAGAGCTGGCATTAACGTACTTGGCTGTATGTCGTGTTTGATGTACGTCTTGTTAAGAACCTTATTTGTGGATCAGATTGTTGAAGCAAAAAAAAACAGTAGATATTTATCTATGCTTTCCTTACAATGCTCTAAATAAGCTGTGTATGGGCAGTTTAGCTAATGGATTGCGATGACGAGGAGTAGTCGGGGGGGTAGGTAAGCAAGAAATATTCAGCCAATTATATTGGCTGAACGGGACATGTGGCACCATAGAATTTTATTAGTGGGTGGTTAATAACACCATTTGGATCTTCAATTGGGGTAAGTATTTAATGAAAACTTTTACAGCCAAACTAGAAACTATAAAACGTAACTGGTATATTGTGGACGGTAAAGGAAAAACACTTGGCCGTCTTGCGACCTTCTTGGCGCATCGGCTGCGTGGCAAGCATAAAACAGAATATACGCCACATGTAGATACCGGTGATTATCTTATTGTACTGAACGCTAACAAAGTATGTGTTACTGGCAATAAACGTAATGATAAAATCTACTATCACTACACTGGTCACGTCGGTGGTATCAAAGAAGTAACTTTTGACAAGATGATGGCTAAAAGTCCTGAACGTATACTGGAAATAGCCATTAAGGGCATGCTACCAAAAGGTCCATTGGGTCGTACTATGTTACGTAAACTGAAAGTTTACGCCGGTCACGAACACAAACATGCAGCACAGCAACCGCAAGTGCTAGAAATTTAATTAGGATTATCAACAATGGTTGTAAATCAATATTACGGTACTGGTCGCCGTAAAAGCGCTTCCGCCCGCGTATTTATTAAGGCTGGTTGCGGTAATATCGTTATTAATCAGTGTAGGTTAGATCAGTACTTTGGTCGAAAAACTGCCCGCATGGTTGTTTGTCAGCCGCTGGAACTAGTTGATATGGTGAATAACCTTGATCTGTACATCACTGTTAAAGGTGGTGGTATATCAGGTCAGGCAGGAGCCATTCGCCACGGTATTACTCGTGCGTTGATGAAATATGATGAAAATTTACGCACCAGTTTGCTCAAAGCAGGTTTTGTTACGCGTGATGCCCGTCAGGTGGAACGTAAGAAAGTTGGTCTGCGTAAAGCACGTCGGCAGCCGCAATTTTCTAAACGTTAGTTATATCTATTGTATTGACGTTGAAAGTACGTACTCAACCATGGTTTTTTTTGTTTACTGCTTTCTTAATTAAAGAAACTTTATTATTCTTACACAACTTTGTTGTGTTGCCATTGTTCATGACACTAATACCCCTAACCTATACCACATTTAACCCAGCTAACTACTGGCAACAGGTCAAGAAGTAGTTGTCAATAACTAATAATGTTGTAATCAATCAGCTCTGTGTATTTATTGTGTAGCAGTTGCGCAGCTGCAGTAGTTTATTTTGCACGGTGCTTGATGCGTGCGCTGCTTCTATGTTATTTGCCTGCCTAAGGATTCCATATAAAAGCAAAAAAAACAGCTGACTGCGTTCAGTGTTACCAAATCATTAATTTATCACTTACTCAACAAATAATACCATTATAGCTACTTTTAGCTATGCCAATCCGTTTCTCGTAAAACCATTTCCTCTTTTTACTTTGTGTGCGTAAAATCAGGTGGACGCTTATTTAGTGAACAGGATTTTTCGTCCATATGACAATATTTTATACAATAATCAACTGGCTATTGCTTTTCTGCTATTGGTTATTGATGGCTGGCGTCACCTTACGGGTCATTCTGAAACGTCGCTCTGTGCCAGCTGCCATGGCTTGGTTATTGGTAATATATATTCTACCGCTGGGAGGGATTATTACTTATTTGTTATTTGGCGAACTAAACCTTGGTAAACGCCGAATCGAACGTAGTAAGGCTCTTTGGCCATCAACCACCAAATGGATTAGAAACATGAAAGTATGTTGTCGCATGTTCGCCAGTGAAACTAGCGAAGTAGCTCGTTCTCTATTTCTACTGTGCGAAAAACGGCAAGGTATTGGTGGCTTGAAAGGCAATAAAATACAACTGTTAACCAGCACCGATGATGTGCTACATGCCTTGATTCGTGATATATATATTACCCAAAATAATATTGAAATGGTATTTTATATTTGGCAGATAGGTGGTCTAGTAGACCAGGTAGCTGAAGCTTTAATGACGGCGGCGCGGCGCGGCGTGCGCTGCCGTTTAATGCTAGATTCTGCTGGCAGCGTGGAATTTTTCCGTAGTCCTTACCCTATGATGATGCGTGCTGCCGGCGTTAATATCATGGAAGCATTACAAGTAAGCATCCTGCGCATGTTTATGCGCCGCATGGATTTGCGACAGCATCGTAAAATGGTGCTGCTTGACAACTATATCGCCTACACTGGTAGCATGAATATGGCAGATCCGCGTTTTTTTAAACAGGAAGCTGGAGTTGGCCAGTGGATCGATATTATGGCGCGTATGGAAGGACCAGTGGCTATCGCTATGGGCATTATTTTCTCCTGCGATTGGGAAATAGAGACAGGAGAACGCATTCTCCCATCTATTCCCGATGTCAATATCATCCCTGTTGAACAATCCTCAGGACATACCATTCAAGTAATCGCCTCAGGGCCAGGTTTTCCCGATGGTGTGATTCATCAGGCCTTGCTTACTTCTATTTATGCAGCGCGCGAGCAATTAGTTATAACAACGCCTTATCTTGTGCCCAGTGATGATTTACTCCACGCTATTTGTACCGCGGCGCAGCGGGGTGTAGAAGTACATATTATTATTCCGCGCCATAACGATTCAATACTGGTAGGTTGGGCTAGCAGAGCCGTTTTCGCAGAGCTACTTGAAGCCGGCGTATTCATACACCAGTTCGAGGGCGGCTTGCTGCATACAAAAAGTGTTTTAATCGATTGCCAGTTGAGTTTGGTGGGGACGGTAAATCTCGATATGCGTAGCTTGTGGCTAAACTTTGAAATTACACTGGTAATCGATGACAACGAGTTTGGTCGCTCTCTTGCTAGAGTACAAGAAGATTATATTGCCAGATCAAGGCTTATCGATACCATCATCTGGTCTAAACGTCCTTACTGGCAGCGTATTATCGAGCGGCTGTTCTACTTTTTCAGTCCATTGTTATAATGTACTTTGTCAGATAGCATGTTAGGTTTGCTATGACTCTTGTATTGTTACGGTTAGAATTCTAGTGCAGTCTTTCTCTGATGCGTGCTGCCTTACCGGTACATTGGCGCAGGTAATATAGTTTGGCCTTCCTAACTGCGCCACGACGTGTCACATTAATACTGTAGATTACTGGCGAATGCGTCTGGAAAACACGCTCAACGCCTTCGCCATTGGCTATTTTGCGAAGAGTGAATGCAGAATGTAGACCACCGTTACGAATAGCGATAACCACGCCCTCGAATGCTTGTAGACGTTTTTTGCTGCCTTCAACAACCCACACTTTGACTTCTACCGAATCACCTGGTCGGAAAGAAGGTATGTCTTGCTTCATCTGTTCTTGTTCAATTTGCTTAATAATGTTGCTCATAATTGTTCTTTGGCCCCAACTAGCCATCAATGTTTCGGCATAGAATGAGAATGATATTCTCGCTGGAATTCTGTTAGCAGCATTGCTTGCTCATTAGTCAGAGCTAGACTTTCCAGTAGTTCAGGTCTGCTCAGCCAGGTACGGCCCAATGATTGTTGCATACGCCAGCGACGAATCTCAGCATGATTACCCGACAGCAAAACTGGCGGCACCTTAATATTATCAAATACTTCAGGACGAGTATAGTTAGGAAATTCCAGCAGCCCATCGGCAAATGAGTCCTCAGCCGCGGAGGACTTATGTCCCAGCACGCCGGGAATAAACCTGGCTACTGTGTCAATTAACACCATCGCTGCTAGTTCACCACCGCTTAGGACATAATCACCCATAGACCATGTTTCATCAATCGTTGTGGTGATTAAACGTTCATCAATACCTTCATAACGGCCGCAAACCAAAATGATATTTGGTTGAGCGGCCAACTCTTTCACGCCTTGTTGATTGAGTTTACGACCTTGCGGAGAAAGATAAATAACCTTTGCTGTTGCTGTTCCAGCTCCCTGGTTTTGGGCCGCATTAATCGCCTTTCTTAAGGGCTGTGCCATCATCAGCATACCAGCTCCTCCGCCGTAAGGACGATCGTCAATAGTACGATGCCGGTCATGGGTAAATTCACGCGGACTCCAATATTGCAACTGCAGTTGGCCATTCTTTACTGCCCGGCCAGTCACCCCGTAATCAGTAATTGCTTGAAACATCTTGGGAAACAGACTAATAATACCAATCCACATTTTACTACGTCCAGCTTATGCTGGTATCACCAGCTTCATGATCAGCAATCACACTCTTGGGTCCCAGTTAGCTTCAATCAATTTGGAAGCAAGATCGACGTTTTGAATTACCGGTCCGACGATGAACGGAATCAATCGTTCACGAAGGCCAAAGGCATCTTTTAAGTTGGCTGTTACAACCAGAACATCGTTTGCCCCAGTTTCTATTAAATCAATTACGTCTCCCAGCTTATAACCACCGACAGTTAAAACTTGGCACCTAAGAAGGTCTTTCCAGTAGTATTTGCCGTTGTCTAATTTTGGCCATTGCGCAGCATCAACGCAGATTTCACAATTAGTCAAAAGCCGCGCCGCTTCCCGGTTTTCAACGTCTCTGACCTTGATTATTAGGTCCTGATAGTGGCGCTTCCAGTTTTCCAGCAAGATCATCTGCCACTCACCTGCTATCTTTATGAACCAGGGTTGGTAATCAAAAATTTTTTCTGTTTCTTCAGTGGAAGAACACAATCTAAGCCAGCCGCGTATGCTATACGATGAGCCCATTTTGCCTACCACTACCGGTTCAACTGGTTCTGTAATGCAGTTTTTTTTGTTCATTTTTTTTACACTAGAAAGGATTATGATGATCCTGCTTGTTTTGCTTCTTTGATCAGCGCGGACACACGGTCAGAAACTTTGGCCCCCTGGTTAACCCAATGTTTAATACGATCAAAATCGAAACACAATCCGTCAGCCTTACCAGTAGCCGTCGGGTTGAAAAACCCAATACGTTCAATGAAACGACCGTCTCGCGCATTGCGGCTATTGGTTACTATTATCTGATAAAATGGGCGTTTTTTAGCGCCACCACGTGCCAACCTAATTTTTACCATAATCTTCTCTAGAATGAATAAAATTTACTAAAACTATCAGTTTTATAGGCAAAACAACAATTAAAAATTAACAACCATGGAAATCATGCGGCATTATACCCTTTCCTTCATTTGACGCATAATATTCGCTATACCGCCTTTTTTCATTGTGCTAATTATGTCTAACTGCTTCAGCAAGCGATTGACATCATTAACCTGCATGCCAGAGCCAGCGGCAATACGTAGTTTGCGCGAGCTGTTGATGATTTCTGGACATACGCGTTCTTTAGCGGTCATAGAATTAATGAGAGCCTCCATGTGCAATATCACTTTATCGTCCATCTGCGACTGTACTTGTGCTGGCAGTTGGCAGAAGCCTGGTAACTTACTCATCAGACTGGCTATGCCGCCCATATTGCGCAGATGCTTGATTTGAACTAGCAAATCAGTTAAATCAAAACTGTCGCCTTTGTTAAGCTGATTGGTAAGTTTGTTCGCCTGTTCTCGTTTGATCTCTCTTTCTAGATCCTCGATTATTGACAAAACATCACCCATACCTAGTATCTGCCCGGCTAGTCGATTGGGATAAAATGGCTCAAGTGCGTCCATTTTTTCACCTACTCCCATGAATTTGATCTGTTTACCAGTTATATGCCGTATTGAAAGAGCAGCGCCACCACGTGCATCGCCATCAACCTTTGTCAGGATTACTCCGGTCAGCGGTAAAGTTTGATTAAAGTTTTGGGCGGTATGGGCGGCGTCCTGCCCTGTCATAGCGTCAACTACAAAAATAGTTTCTATTGGTTGGATATCTGCGTGAATAGCGATAATTTCCGCCATCATGGTTTCATCCACTGGCAGACAGCCGGCGGTGTCAACCAGAAGTACATCATAAAATAACCGTTTGGCTTGATTTAGCGCCAGATGAACAATATCGAGCGGTGTTTGTGCTATATCGTCGGATGAAAAAAAATCAACTCCTACCTTATGTGCCAAGGTTTCCAGCTGCTTGATAGCAGCTGGTCGATAAACGTCTGCGGATACCACCAGTACTTGTTTCTTCTGTTGTTCGCGCAGATAGTTGCCTAACTTACCAACGCTTGTGGTTTTTCCTACCCCTGGCAACCCAGCAAGCATTACCACTGCTGGCGGCGGTACCCCTACTAAATTTAGTGCATTGTTTGCTTCTCCCAGAGCTTTCACCAGTTCTGCGCGGACGATCTTGACGAATCCCTGCCCTGGAGTAAATCTTTTATTGACTGCCTGCCCAAGCGCGTTCTCTTTTACCCGACTGATGAAATCTCGTATCACCGGTAGTGCCACATCAGCTTCTAGCAACGCCATGCGTATTTCGCGCACAGTATCCTTTATATTTGCTTCAGTCAAACGTCCTCTGCCACTGATATTACGCAACGTGCGTGATAATCTATCGGTTAAATGGTCAAACATATTTTTTTCGACACCTGGTTTCTGGTCGCGCGCACGACATTAGTACAATTAATATTAGTATAACATTAAGTTGGCAGGAATAACTATAGTCCTGATAATAATAGTTGGATTCAGAGTGGGATCATGGTGCGCTGATAAAAAGTCATACGCCGCAGGAGGATAAGTAGTGATGGCTTAATGCGGTAAGGAAAAGCGACATTGGCACATTTATCAGTACACTTATTGCTAGTGCTGCGCTGAATACGTTCTTATGTTTTTCTGCTATGCCGCCTACTAGTATTTTACTTTTACCTTGAACATACCTTACTTAGTTAGCTAAGGTGACGATACAGCATGAGTAATCGTATGCTGTTGGCAATGGCAGTAGTTTTTCTGTAAGTTATTAACTTTAGATAGATAGAGGCGCGATTCTGCCGACGGATGCTGCGTCGACAACGTTTGATAAACTTGTTCTGGCTGCATACCATTGATTATCTGAAACGCCAGGTTTTGATTGCTTGCGAAGACCCGCAGCACACTACCAGCACCACCGTTATAGGCTGTTATAACTGCATATCGTCGCGACATGGGATTGACAATCCCACCTAAATAGCTTTTTTGTAGCATTGCTAGATAAGCCGTACCGGTATCAATATTATTTCCCGGGTTTAACAGATAGCTGCGGCTTGGCTGGCCACGTTTGCCCTTCATTTTAAACACGTCGCGTCCTGCGCTGTGCTGTACCACCTGCATGAGACCCAAGGCGTCGGCATTACTCACAGCATAGGGGTTAAAGCTAGATTCTGTTTGCATTATCGCCAGGATCAGCGACTGATCAACACCATATTGCTGCGAGGCTTTACGCACTATCCCCCGGTATTTATTTGAGCGTTTGTCCACATGATTTAGCATTAGTGGAATGGTAACTGACCACTTTTGCCGCAGGCCATTGGTGCTGGTTTTTAGCCTGGTTTGCAGCATATAATCGGCAAAAGTGGCGGCTCGCCACTTTATGCGAATCGGCTGGCCGTCGTTATCCAGCATCTGCCCATAGATGAAAGGCTTTTGACTGCTAGGAATCACTTCCGCATCCGAGTAAAAATCTATGCTAACTGGATCATTCCCCATCAAAATGGTGTTAACAATTGCTTGGCGCAGATACTTGCCAGGGTTGTCGCCCACAATGGTTTCAATGGTGATAGCACCAGTATCAAATTTTATTTGGTAGCGGGTTTCGTAATGATCGGTGTATTTAACATAATCTTTCGTCCCAGCAATTAGCACTTCATTCATACCCCATAGAGTTGTTATGTTATGGGCAAATTGGTTCATGACCATATTAAAACCATTGGTGTTTTTTCTTTCGCATTCGATGTTTTCTTTACCGTGGGTGTATGATGTTAATAAGTTAGTAATGGTAATAATAATTAATAAAGGCCATATTTTTTTCATGTTACATAAATGCGGTTAACTAGTTCGGTAGGATACATTTGGTAATATTGTCCTTCTGCTTCATGCTTTTTTTATATAAGTATATAAGTATAAGTACTGTTTTGTATTTAGGCTGCCGCAGGTATATACACCATAATAATGCCAACAGACATTATCATCTAATAGTTTTTTAGCATTAGTTATTAGTTGCGTGCGCCCACAGTAACGATTGACGCTTGCTTCTTAACATTACACAGGCTATAAATTATTGCAATTATGCTATTTACCTGTTTGCTAAACGGCACTAGCTTTGCATAATGCTTGTTTGCAAACTATTGAGCATGGCGGAACTTTATGCATCATCCGTTCATTTCAACTGAATTAGATACAGATACACATAAAACAGCGCGGGGGCGGATTCGTAGTTTTGTTAGGCGTAAGGGTCGTCTTACCAAAAGGCAACAGCAGGCGTTAGATACGCTTTGGCCAGCGATGGGAACAAACTATCAGGCGCAGCCGCTCAATCTAGATGTGCTGTTCGGCCGTTCAATGCCGGTCACGATGGATATTGGGTTTGGTATGGGAGCATCTCTGGTTAACATGGCGGCGTCGCATCCAGAACAGCATTTTCTAGGGATTGAGGTTTACTTACCTGGCGTCGGTGCTTGTCTTGCCAGCGCACAGGAAGCTGGTATAAGCAATCTGCGCGTAATATATCACGATGTAGTGGAAGTGCTGGAACAGATGATTCCGGATATGTCTCTTGCACTGGTGCAGTTGTTTTTCCCTGATCCCTGGCATAAAGCGCGGCATAATAAACGACGCATTATACAGTCACAGTTTGTCGATCTGGTAGGACGTAAGCTGTCTAACACCGGTGTTTTTCATATGGCTACTGACTGGCAACCTTATGCTGAACATATGTTGGCAGTCATGTCCGAGGCGGAATTTTTCCGTAACCTTTCTGCCACCGGGGACTATGTTCCACGGCCGGCGGCTCGCCCGTTTACCCATTTTGAACAGCGCGGTAAGCGACTCGGTCATGGTGTGTGGGATTTAATGTTTGAAAAAATACTGATCTGAGCAACATGCATGTTGTACAAACACCGTCATGCGTTATTGATGAATGACAGTCTGGTAGGATCAGACAGTAGTACTACTATACCGTTCAGGATGAAAATCGGCCTGGCAACATGTGCGGCCAAAAAATAGCATAACAGTGTGTCTAACAAACGGCTCTTGTCCCACCCAAGCATCTTAACTTCATACCGCTACACTAGATTACATGGAGAAAGATATAGCGGTATGAATAACGTTTAGTTAGAATATAACCTTCCTGATATTGATTTGTCTGTGCACGCGTTGACTCATAAAAAAAAATCTATAGTAAACCAAAAAGCCAGTTACCCAGGTCACATAAGAATTATCGGCGGGTACTGGCGCGGTCGTACCATACCAGTACTTGACAGGCAGTATCTACGCCCAACTACCAATATCGCCCGGGAAACTCTGTTCAATTGGCTGGCACCAGTTATCCAGGACGCGCAATGCCTGGATTGTTTCACCGGTAGCGGTGCGTTAGGTCTGGAAGCGCTGTCTCGCGGTGCGGCTAGCGTTACGTTTCTGGAACAAGATCGTGCGGTTAGTGCGCAACTAAAGAAGAATTTGCGGGTATTGCAGACGCAGCAAGCGCTGGTTATCACTGTAGACAGCTTGCGTTGGCTGGCGCAACCTGGCAACGTTTTTGATGTGGTTTTTATTGATCCACCCTTCCTCCCAGGCATGATAACTGCCACAGTGGCCATACTGGAGCAGTATCAGCGTCTGGCCGACGAAGCCTGGATTTACATGGAAACCGCAACAGAAGAACCTACACCAGCAGTACCGACATCTTGGCAACTCTATCGGGAAAAGTTTACGTTGCAAGTAGCGTACCGGCTATATCGGTATAGCCGTCACGTTACGCTTGAGAAATAATAATACTATTACTTACTTCGTACCCAACATGATTATCAATCATGTAATCATTATTACTTGATTGAGTGTACCGCATATGCATCGGTGTGAGCACAGGTATATTCCAGCGCACTCATTCACTATCAGTTAGTGAATAATGCTAAAGCAAATATTCTTATTAAGAGGTATTAAATGAAACGTGCGGTGATTACCGGCCTGGGGATTTTATCAAGTATCGGTAACGACCAAACAGAAGTTTTGGCCTCGTTGCAACAAGGTTGCTCCGGGATTACCTTTTCCCAAGAATTTAAAAATTCTGGCATGCGCAGCCATGTGTGGGGCAATGTCAAACTAGATACTACCAAGTTGATTGATCGCAAAATGGCGCGCTTTATGAGTGATGCATCTATCTACGCCTTTCTGTCCATGGAGCAGGCGATAGAAGATGCCTGCTTGCCACCCGACATAGTTTCTAACGATCGTACCGGACTTATCGTGGGATCAGGCGGGGGATCGCCACGCAATCAGGTGGCCGGATCCGACGGCATGCGCGCCCGTGGTCTACGCGGCGTGGGACCCTATATGGTCACTAAATCTATGGCATCCGGCGTTTCTGCATGCCTAGCAACGTCTTTCAAAATTCGCGGTATTAATTATTCAATTAGCTCTGCCTGTTCTACATCCGCGCATTGTATTGGTAATGCAATGGAAATAGTCCAGCTTGGTAAACAAGATGTGGTATTCGCGGGCGGTGGTGAAGAACTTTGCTGGGAAATGGCATGTGAATTCGATGCTATGGGTGCGTTATCAACCCACTACAATGAAACGCCAGGGAAAGCTTCACGTACTTATGATGTTAATCGCGACGGTTTTGTTATCAGCGGTGGCGGCGGCATTGTGGTAGTGGAAGAGCTGGAACATGCCCTGGCCAGAGGCTCCCATATTTATGCCGAAATCATCGGTTATGGCGCAACCTCCGATGGCGCAGACATGGTAGCGCCTTCCGGCGAAGGCGCTACCCGCTGTATGCGTATGGCTCTAAACAATGTCAATACTCCTGTTGAGTATCTTAATGTTCATGGCACATCCACTCCAGTTGGCGACGTAAAAGAACTGTTGGCAATCCGTACAACCTTCTGCGGCCAGCAACCAGCATTATCATCTACCAAAGCGATGACTGGTCACGCGCTAGGGGCAGCAGGAGTGCACGAAACGATCTTTACTTTACTGATGCTAGAGCATAATTTCATTGCACCGAGTATTAATATTGAACAGCTGGATCCGCAGGCAGAAGGGATGAACGTTATTACCGAGCTAACCCAGCGTAAATTGACCACTGTTATGAGCAACAGTTTTGGTTTTGGTGGCACTAACGCAACACTGGTCATGCGGAAATACTTCTAAGCTTATGAAGCTTATGCAAACAAGCTTGCTAATTTCCAGCCGAGTTATTTTGATTTGCATCCATTCAGTGGGATTCCTAACGCTAGGCTGCTTGGCGAAATTTATTGTCGGATATATCAGCCATTTCACCAGCGATTTTCTTCCATACCCATTACCACCCATGCTCTGTGTTCTTAATAAGTACTGCGACGGAGCAGTGGACAATTTTTAGATCTTGTCTCGTGTTTATGCCTTGTAAACCTGGTGAAAATAACCGTGCTCTTCGATGGATACTTATGTCTATGGCCAGCAGCAAAGCGTTTAGAACTATATTTTGCGTAACAGTGTTATTCTAGCCATATCGTCGGCGTTATTATTGTATAACCTGAGCGTTCGGGAGATTATTTATAGCTGGGGTTGTAAGCTGGTTAGTATCGGTGATTATTACCATTGGTAATGTATCATCAGTGCGCAGCGTCATAATTTCACAGCCATTATCAGTTACAACGATCGTATGTTCGTACTGCGCTGACAGACTGCGATCTTTAGTTTTTACAGTCCAACCGTCTGGCATAGTGCGTATGCGGTAGTCGCCAGCGTTGACCATTGGCTCAATGGTCAACGCCATGCCAGGCTGCAACACCACACCGCCGTCTTCGGCATCATAATGTAATACCTGCGGCTCTTCATGAAAGTTTATTCCGATCCCGTGGCCGCAATACTCACGTACTACGGAGAAACGTTCGGCTTCAACGAACGTTTGAATCGTTTTACCGATGGTGCGCAGGCGGATACCAGGCCTGACCATGCGGATAGCCCGATACAGACTTTCTTTGGTCACACGGCACAGCCTTTCGCCGATAATGGTTGGTTTGCCAACAATAAACATTTTTGATGTATCGCCGTGAAAGCCATCTTTGATGACTGTGACGTCAATATTCACAATGTCGCCATCTTTCAGGGTTTTTTTATGGCTTGGAATGCCATGGCAAACTACTTCATTCACTGAAATACAAACCGATTTAGGAAAACCGCGGTAGCCTAACGATGCAGAAACAGCATGCCGCCTGGTAATATGTTGGTAGCACAACAGATCCAGTTCGCCGGTACTGACGCCGGGTTTAATGTGATTTTCAATCATTTCCAGCACCTCTGCTGCCAGCCGGCCGGAAACTCGCATGTGAGCGATCTCGTCTGATGTTTTAATATAAATGGCCATAATAGTCCGCAATCGGCGTTCAGTTCAATGATATTATCATACAGTATTAATAGTATCAGTTCGATCCGATACTGCCACATGCTAAATGCTAATTTATGCCAAGCTAGTCAAATATTTGGTGGAGTACGAGCGTGCTTTATGGTATAAAGCGCACCGAAGATAGGTATCAGCTTGTGTGTTGTTAAGCTACGTGAATTCTTTCAAGAAGAAACTAAATTGTGTTATCATAATAAACACGTATCGGCACATAGTATCGGCAGGAGTGCGTTGACCACCATTAATAGGTCAGCTAGCTGTATAGGAGGATACGTGGAGGCATAATCCCAACATAACCCAAATTTACTTATATAGAGGTTTATAATGGCAACTGTTTCCATGCATGACCTGCTCCAGGCAGGTGTCCATTTTGGTCACCAAACCCGTTACTGGAATCCAAAAATGAAGCCTTTCATCTTTGGTGCTCGTAACAACGTTCACATTATCAATCTCGACAAAACCGTAGCAATGTTTAACGAAGCCCTAGCCGAGATAAACAAGATCGCAGCACGCAAAGGCAAAATTCTTTTTGTCGGGACCAAGCGCGCCGCCAGCGAATCAGTCAAAGCAGCAGCTAAAAACTGCGATCAATTCTTTGTCAACTATCGTTGGTTAGGTGGCATGTTGACGAACTGGAAAACTGTTCGTCAATCCATTAAACGTTTAAAAGACCTAGAAGTACAGTCTCAGGACGGTACGCTTGAGCAGATGACTAAGAAAGAGGCATTGATGCGTACTCGTGAACTGGGTAAGCTAGAAAATAGCCTAGGCGGTATCAAAGATATGGGCGGTCTGCCGGACGCGCTGTTTGTTATAGATGCGGAACACGAACACATAGCTATAAAAGAAGCTAATAATCTGGGCATTCCTGTATTCGCTATAGTTGATACTAACTCCGACCCTGCTGGCATTGGCTTCATTATTCCTGGTAATGACGACGCTATCCGAGCAATTAACCTGTATCTTACCGTAGTTGCAACCACCGTTGGCGAAGGCCGGCATAATATGGCGGCACAATCTAGAGAAATACTTCTATAAACTTAAACTAACAACATAATAACTTAAGGTATTAATCACATTGACCATTAGTTAGTGGCTGTATTCAGGTATGATTTCCCCTGTCTACAACACGGAATAATAATAATGAGGAACAGATGATATGGCTGATATTACCGCTGCCCTGGTTAAAGCACTGCGTGAACGTACCGGCGCCGGTATGATGGAATGCAAGACAGCCCTCGTTGAAGCGCAGGGCGATATCGAGCTAGCTATCAACAAAATGTATAATTCAGGCAAGGTAAAAGCTGCCAATAAAGCGGGAAGAATTGCTGCCGAAGGCCTAATACTGACCAACATTGCGCCGCACGGCAAATACGGTGTCATCATTGAGCTAAACTGTGAAACTGATTTCGTTGCTAAAGACAAATTATTTAGTAACTTTGGTGCTGCGGTCATCACTGCGGCGCTGAATGAACGTATTGATGCTCTTGATTTGCTGAAGGATAAATTTGAAGACCAGCGCATCGCGCTGGTGTCAAAAATGGGTGAAAATATTAATATCCGTCGCTTGGGCATTATGGAAGGAAACAGACTTGGTTCTTACTTGCACTATGCGCGCATTGGTGTCATAGTTGCAGCTACTGGCGCGAATGACGAATTGATAAAGCACATTGCCATGCATATTGCCGCTAGCAAACCGGAATATATCAACACGGACGATATACCGGCTGATGTAGTAGCCCGTGAGCATCAAAGCAAGCTAGAAACAGCTATTCATGCCGGCAAAACGCGTGAAATAGCCGAGAAAATAGCTGCAGGTATGATACGTAAGTTCACTGGGGAGATTTCCCTGACTGACCAGCACTTTGTTATGGATCCTAGCAAAACCGTCGGCCAGCTGTTAGAAGAACAAGGTGCTACAGTAAAAAGCTTTATACGTTTTGAGTTGGGTGAAGGCATTCATTGAAACAGCAAAAGTTGATTTCGCAGCCGAAGTTTCTGCCATGGGTCAGCAGCTTTATAAATGCAATAGTAGATCGATCACATGGCAACCAACAAAAAACCCCTTAATCAGCGCATCCTGCTTACTACATCGTGCTCCTGGCCCAGTGCGTGAACGAACTGGAACTGGTGATCCTGGTTGGTGTGGTTATCGGTGGCGGCAACAGTAATAATATATGATGATATGATTGAGCCTAGCAAACACGGTCCACCCGGATCACTCAGTCTAAAGGATTCGTAATTTGATGCACGCAATATGCAAAGATACTGATATACGCATGGAAAAATGTGTCGAAGCGTTCAAAAACCACATCAGTAAAGTACGCACAGGACGTGCTTCTCCGAGCCTGCTTGACGGTCTTCAGATAGAATATTATGGTACTCTCACACCACTGCGCCAGTTGGCCAATGTTATTGCCGAAGATTCCCGTACTTTGGCTATCAATGTTTTTGACCGCATTTTGATCCCAGCGGTAGAAAAAGCTATTCTGTCCTCAGATCTAGGGCTAAACCCCTCGGTTGTCGGTACGATCATTCGTGTACCGCTGCCCCCGCTTACCGAAGATCGCCGCCGTGATATGATAAAAGCCGTGCGCGCTGAGGCAGAACAAGGCAGGGTGTCCGTGCGCAATATTCGTCGTGATGCCAACGACAAAGTGAAGACGCTGTTAAAAAATAAAACCATCAGTGAAGATGAAGAACGCCGTTCGCAAGAAGATATTCAAACAATTACCGATGCATGGATCAAAAAACTAGATAGCGCCCTCGAGAAAAAAGAACATGAATTAATGGACATTTAATGATTAATGATGCGCTGCCGGACAGCACATAGTATAGCAAGATGCGTGCATGTGACTTAATCTAGATATAGCTGCAGCCATTGCCGTGCCGACCAATGCAGACAACGTTTGAGCGCTGGTAGTCAGTAAATATTGCCCATATCATATATTGCTGCCTGCCCATGCGACCAGGTCGCAGTTACTTCTACTTCAGGCCCACCTGGAAAAATTGATTCGTTAACTTTAGGCGCGCGGTATCCTCAATCGACAATCACTACCGATTTTGACTTTAACCATTTACAAACTACTAAACTAAACCTGCCTGATTCAATAAAATTAGAACATAGTAGTACATGATCATGCCATGGTTGATTCTGCTTAGGTTACGCCGCTGCTTCCTCGGCAACCGGAAGCGGCCAATTATATTTATGCCTCCAACTAGCAGCGATAGCTAGCGCGGACAAAACCGACAATGTTATGCGTTTGATAGTGATTCCCATGCAAGATAAACCGCACGTAACTTCCAGTCTAGGCGCTGGGAATGGCTCGCCAAAGTTGTTGCTTGTAAATTATATTCGTCGCAACGGCTGATTTGTTCGATAACTCGCAACATGATATAGTCGGCGCCAATTCTCCTGTCTGTAATGAAGTAAGTACAGCTTAATACAATTGAAATGAGTTACTTGCCGTGGTAACACTTTGGTATTCCTATCATCGTTATGAACTAAGTAGGCGTGATGTCGTCAAAAAATCAGCAACAACTAATAGAGTTACCTCACTCCTCACCACGCCATGTGGCTATTATTATGGATGGCAACGGTCGATGGGCTACAAACCGTGGGCAATTACGTATATTTGGACACCAAGCAGGCTTCAAGTCGGTTCGCCGCGCGGTTAGCTTTGCCGCTAACCATCATTTTGAAGCATTGACGCTGTATGCTTTCAGCAGCGAAAACTGGAAGCGCCCCAGCAAAGAAGTTTCTGCGCTGCTGGAGCTTTTTATGCTGGCGTTAGATAGCGAAGTAAAAAGCCTCCACAGACATAATGTCCGTCTGCGTATTATCGGCGATACTTCGTGCTTCGGTCTGCGCTTGCAGGAAGGCATTCGTCGCTCAGAGACACTAACCTGTAATAACGACGGTTTAACTCTAAATATTGCTGCGAATTATGGTGGACGTTGGGATATCATCCAGGGAGTCAGGCAACTAGCTACCAGAGTGCAAGAGGGGAGATTGCGTCCCGATCAGATCGAGGAAGACACCCTATGCCAGGTGGTGTGTGTGAACGAGCTGGCACCAGTAGATCTGGTTATTCGCACTGGCGGAGAACATCGTATTAGTAATTTCTTGCTATGGCAAATTGCCTATGCAGAATTATTTTTTACTGATGTATTATGGCCAGATTTTGACGATTCTGTTTTTGAAATGGCGCTGACTTCTTTTGCCCAACGCGAACGGCGCTTCGGTGGAACAGCACCGAATTACAGCTAATTTAGTTCTGGATAACGGCTGCCATAAGCAGCATAGGCAATCGTGTAGTCTGTAGTCCCACTCGATGTAGTTTAATGAGTATCATTAATGGTATGTTTATCAGGTCGCTTTTAGTTGGGTGGATGGTGGATGTAAGTGCTGATAATCAGCATAGCTTGGCCGGAGTAACAAGATGGACCATTAATTTGATCACAACATGCAAACTGATTTTTACCAAATTTAGCTACCTTGCTGAACCATGAGCAATGGTAATGTTGGATGTAAGATTTCGCTTGCTTACTGTCTTAAAATAGATAAAAAATGAAAAAGTTGCTCATCGCAACGCTATTGCTTAGCAGTGCTGCTGTATCTAGGGCAGATGAGTTCTTAGTGAAGGATATTAATTTCGACGGACTACAACGGGTAACCATCGGTACGGCGTTACTAAGTATGCTAATTCGTGTCGGCGACACTGTTACTAATGCAGATATTGGCAATACTATACGTGCTCTCTTCGCTACTGGAAACTTTGATGATGTCCAGGTACGGCGTGACGTAGATTCACTAGTCGTGCTGGTTAAGGAGCGTCAGACTATCGCAAGCATTACCTTTTCCGGTAACAAGTTAGTGACGGATAATATGCTCAAGCAAAACTTGTCTGCCCAAGGCGTCCGGGTAGGAGAATTACTTGATCGTACCATGATTGCCAATATTGAAAAAGGACTAGAAGAGTTTTATTACAGTAACGGCAAATACAGCGCTACTGTCAAGTTAGTAGTAGCTACTCTGCCACGCAATCGTATTAATCTGCAACTAGTTGTTAACGAAGGTATCTCGGCCAAGATTAAGCAAATCAATATTGTCGGTAATTCTGTATTCACCACCGATGAGCTGATTTCTAGCTTCCAGCTACGTGATGGAGTGCCGTGGTTGCAGGTAGTGGGAACTCGTAGATACCAAAAACAAAAGTTGTCAGTGGACCTAGAAACACTGCGCCACTTATATCTTGATCACGGTTATGCCCGTTTCAAGATTGAATCTACGCAGGTCAGTTTGACGCCAGATAAAACTAGCCTATACATTACAATAAACATTAACGAAGGCGCGCAATATCAGCTGTCTAATGCGGTTGTCAATGGCAATATAACCTACTCTAACGAAATAGAGCAGTTATACAAGTTTAAGGTAGGTGAACTGTACAACGACACTAAGATCACCAATACTGAGAAGGATATTAAGCAATTGCTTAGTTGTTACGGTTATGTCCATCCCATTGTGGCAATACTACCGGAAATAAATGAATCGGATAAAAAGATTAAGCTACACATCAGCGTTGACATAGGTAACCGGTTCTATGTCCGCTACGTGCGCTTTGAAGGCAACGCTCTTACTAAGGATTCCGTGCTACGCCGTGAAATAAACCAGATAGAACATGCTTGGCTTAGCAGCAATTTAGTCAATCAGGGTAAAGAACGTCTCTATCGTTTAGGCTACTTTAAAAACGTGGATATCGAAATGCAGTACGTGCCAGGTTCACAGTACCTTGTAGACGTGGTCTACAAGGTTCAAGAAAATAATACCGGCAGCATCAATTTCGGCATTGGACTCGGGACCGAGAGCGGCGTTAGCTGCCAGTTTGGCATCCAACAGGATAACTGGTTGGGAACAGGTAACTCATTTTTCTTGCGTGGCACTAAGAACGACTCTCAGACCTACGTTGAGCTGTCGATGACTAATCCATACAGCGGGCGTGATGGCGTCGTCAGTATAGGCGGCAAGAGCTTCTACAATCATTTTCACGCTGATGACGCATATCTGGCGGACTATGACCTGCGCAGCTATGGCGTTGGCACCACGCTGGGTGTACCAATTAGCGTAAACCATTCGCTTTATTTTGGGCTGGACTACGTCCATGAAGATCTTACTAAGATGGAGCCACAAGTAACAATGTGGCGTTATCTAAACAGCATTGGCATCACTCCTAGAGTGATAGCTACGAACCAGGCGGACAGTGATGCCGATTTTAGCGTAGATGATTTTTTCTTCTCTATCAATTTGAGCTACAACAATCTTGACCGTTGCTATTTTCCTACCAACGGTTATCGTACCAACCTGACCGGTAAGGTAACATTACCCGGTTCTGATAACAAATATTACAAAATTACTTTTGACGCTAGTCAATATCTTCCTATCATAGCCAGTGGTAACTTGGTACTTCTGGGCCGCGCCCGTGCTGGTTACGCCGCTGCTCTGAACGGCAAGGCTGTACCATTCTACGAAAACTTCTATGCCGGCGGTGCCAATACTGTGCGCGGTTTTCGTTCTAATACCATTAGTCCGAAAGCGGCGTATTATAAGGGCCATCGCGGCAATAACCTTTATAGTAACTGTCCAGTGGATAACTCGCGCGACGCCGTTGGTGGCAATGCGCTGGCCATAGCCAGCGCTGAGCTAATCGTACCTACGCCATTATTGAGCAATAAATATACCAACTCAGTGCGTACCTCGCTGTTTATTGATAGCGGTACCGTGTGGGATACCGACTGGCAAAATACCAGCACGACTAGCGTAGCTAATATTCCAGACTACAGTGATCCCTGTAAGATACGTATTTCCAGCGGTATCGCCCTGCAGTGGATTTCGCCGCTGGGGCCGCTGGTGTTTTCCTATGCGCAGTTAGTAAAAAAATACGAAGGAGATAAGTCAGAGCAGTTCCAGTTTAATATCGGCAAAACGTGGTAATATCACATGATGTGATATGATAGCTAGAAGCAGGGTGACAGCGTTATTGACTTATGGTTCTATCTATTGCGTAAAACAGATTTTTTCACTGTCCTCTGCTCTGGCATTATAATAAACAGCAACAAACAATGAGTGGCTAAAGAGGATTTTATAGTGAAAAAGTGGTTGTTATCTGCCGCGGTCCTGGATTTATTACTTGCCACTTTTGCCTTTGCGCAAGCTAACGATAAAATTGCTGTAGTTAACGTATCCAGCATTTTTCAGCAGTCTCCGCATCGTGCAATAGTTGCTAACAAGCTTGAAAATGAATTCAAGGGCCGTGCTAACGAACTTCGGTCTATGGAACGCGATCTGCAGACAAAGATGCAACGTTTGCAGCGTGAAGTTGCTACCATGAAAGCCAGCGAGCGAAGCTCACTGGAGCAATTGGTTATGGCGCAGCGCGAAACTTTCGCTAACAAAGCGCAAGAGTTTGAGCAGGATAACCGTCGTCGCCAGACGGAAGAACGCAACAAAATTCTTAGTTATATCCAGAATGCGGTGAAAATTGTTGCCACCAATAAAGGCTATGATGTAGTGATAGATGCTGACGCTGTCGCGTATGCCAGCAACGCTAAAGATATCACTGCTGACGTTCTCAAACAGGTGAAGTGATGTATGCAATTCGACTGGCTGATTTAGCACATCAGTTGGAGGCACAATTGCATGGTGATGGCGAAATTATCATTACCAGCATTGCTTCTATAGGTAGCGCGCAAGCTGGCCAGATTACGTTTCTCTCAGAGAAACGCTTTCGTGAAAAACTATCTTTCTGTCAGGCGTCTGCGGTGGTACTCACCGCAGAAAGTCTGCCTTTATGCAACTGCGCCTCACTAGTTGTTAGTAACCCTTACCTAACTTATGCTCGCATGGCTCAGCTTATGGACACCACACCTAAACCAGCCGAGGAGGATATTGGTGTTGGCGCGGTAGTTGCGTCAGACGCAATCCTTGGACAGAGGGTAGCAGTGGGCGCCAATGCAGTTGTAGAATCCGGCGTATTGCTGGGTAATGATGTTATAATCGGTCCTGGCTGTGTTATAGGTAAGAATACCCGTGTTGGCGCCAGCACGCGCTTATGGGCTAACGTTACCGTATATCACGACACTATCATCGGCAAGCGTTGCCTGATCCAAGCAGGCACTGTTATAGGCGCCGATGGTTTTGGTTATGCCAACGATTGCGGTAACTGGATCAAAATACCGCAGATGGGCCGCGTCATTATAGGCGATCGGGTTGAAATCGGCGCCTGCACTACTATCGATCGCGGCGCACTGGACGATACCATAATCGGCAACGGCGTGATTATTGATAATAAGTGTCATATTGCACATAACGTTATTATTGGTGACAATACAGCTGTCGCTGGCGGTGTTATCATGGCAGGTAGTCTGACTATCGGAAGCGGCTGCATGATCGGCGGCGCTAGCGTCATTAATGGTAACATTACCATTTGCGATCAAGCCACAGTGACAGGCATGAGTATGGTTATGCGTCCGATAACTAAACCAGGCGTATATTCATCTGGAATCCCGTTGCAACCAAATAAAGATTGGCGCAAAACTGCAACGTTAGTGATGAATATCAGTGCTATTAGCAAGCGTATGAAAGCCATCGAGCGAAAATTAGCAACAATAATTGCTGCTCCTACTACCACTAGTAGAGGATAAGGCAGGCCGGGCAACGTTGCCCGGTGGTGCTGCGGTGAGCCACAATGACTATAGGCTTATTTTGTCCTGACGGAAGAACGTATGGTTAATTATAGGTCTTTTCAAGGCAGGAAGAGTATTTTCACTATTGACACTCATAATATTGAATAGATATTAGAACTGTTACCCCATCGCTTTCCGTTTCTATTGGTTGACAGCGTGCTGGATTTCAAGCACGAAAAAATTTCTTAGGGCGGTAAAAAATGTTTCCTGTAATGAACCTTTTTCCCAGGGTAATTTCCCAGGAAAAACCATTTTCCCCGGCGTACTGATATTGGAAGCTATGGCGCAGGCGACCGGCATGCTATCAGCGCTGGTAAGCTTGAGCCGGGTGAACTGTATTATTTTGCTGCCATTGATGAAGCCCGTTTTAAGCGTCCGGTTCAGCCAGGCGATCAGATGATACTAGAAGTTGAATTTATTAAAGAACGGCGCGGCATCGCTCGCTTCAAAGGTATTGCCACAGTTGATGGCGAAGTTGCTTGCGATGTTCGCCCGTCGCCGGGAGGCCTGCATCAATGATTGATCAATCTGCTTTTATACATCCTAGCGCCATCGTTGAGGATGGTGCGATTATCCACACCGGCGTGCATATTGGCCCATTCTGCATTATTGGACCGCAGGTAAAAATTGGTGCGCGCACAGTACTTAAGTCCCACGTGGTGTTGAACGGCATTACCAACATAGGTGAAGATAACCATATTTATCAGTTCGCTTCCATTGGTGAAGTTAATCAGGATCTGAAATATGCCGGGGAGATGACGCGGGTCGAAATCGGTCATCGAAACCTTATTCGGGAAAGCGTGACCATTCATCGTGGCACAATACAAGGTGGAGAAATAACGCGAGTTGGTAGCGACAATTTATTGATGGTTAATACCCATATTGCCCACGCCTGCACTGTGGGTGATCACTGTATCATGGCCAATAACGTCACTCTTGGTGGCAATGTAACGGTGGATGATTACGCCATTATCGGTGGTATGACCGCGGTGCATCAATTCTGTGTCATTGGCTCCCACGTCATGGTCGGCGGCTGTTCCGGTGTGGCCCAGGATATACCACCTTTTGTCATCGCCCAGGGTAATCACGCAACACCGTTCGGCCTAAATATTAAAGGGCTGGAGCGCCGTAGTTTTGCGCGCACAGAGATACGCGCAATATGCGCCGCCTATAAAATGATTTACCGCAGTGGTAAAACCTTAGAAGAAATAAAACCGGCGCTAAAAGCGCTAGCGCAGGAGCATCAGGTAGTTAACACCTTCCTTGAATTTATATCGCGCTCACAGCGCGGTATCATCCGCTGATCATGTCGGCATTACCCATTATAATAGGTCTAGTAGCGGGAGAAACTTCCGGCGATATTCTCGGCGCGGGGATGATACGCGCGTTGCGCGTTTATCTGCCACAGGTTCGCTTTGTAGGCGTTGCCGGTCCGCACATGCAGGCGGAAGGAATGGAAACCTGGTATGACATAGAAGAGTTGGCGGTAATGGGGATCGTAGAGGTAATTGAGCGTCTGCCGCGGCTGTGGCGCATTCGCCGTGACTTGACTCGGCGCTTCACTGCGCTACGGCCAGAAGTATTTATTGGTATTGACGCGCCTGATTTTACGATTGCGTTGGAAGGCTGTTTAAAACGGCGTGGCATCCGTACTATACATTACGTCAGCCCTTCGGTCTGGGCTTGGCGGCAAAAACGCGTATTCAAAATCGGCCGTGCCACCGATAATGTACTGGCCTGTCTGCCTTTTGAGAAGGAGTTTTACGACCGCTACAACATTCCCTGCCAATTCATCGGCCATACGTTGGCTGACGCCATGCCTCTTGAGCCGGATAAAGCCGCAGCGCGCCGGGAATTGGATATCCCGGCATCCGCGCGTTGTCTAGCAATTCTTCCAGGCAGTCGCAAAAGCGAGGTAGCGATGCTTAGTGCAGATTTTCTGCGCGCTGCCGAACTAGTGAGCCAGCATTTACCAGGGTTGGAGATTGTCGTTCCGTTGGTTAATCCGGCTAGGCGTGTGCAATTTGAGCGCATCAAAGATGCAGTGGCGCCGAATTTGTCGGTAAGGCTGTTTGACAATAGGTCACGTCAGACCATGATTGCCGCGGATGCCGCTCTGCTAACATCAGGCACTGCTTCGCTTGAGTGTATGTTGGCACAGTGCCCCATGGTGGTCGGATATCGCATGAAATCGCTGACTTTCGCGCTCGCGCGCCGGCTGGTAACAACCAAATGGGTATCGCTGCCGAATTTACTAGCTGGACGTGAATTGGTCAGAGAATTTTTGCAGAAGGCGTGCCGACCGGAGACGCTGGCTGCTTCTCTGGTAGAAATTCTTGACAATGATGCTCAGCGAGCAGCACTCATAGTTACTTTTCGTCACCTGCACCAGCAGATTCGCTGCAACGCCGATGAACAGGTGGCGCGTGCGGTGCTGGCGTTGCTTAACCGTTAGTTAATTATTTTCAAACATTGCCCACCAAGTGCAGTCATACATTAGGTTGAGATAGTTGATAGAATAGAATAGATACGCCTGTAGCACTTCAACAGCTTATTGAAAATCAATCTGCAGATATCATCATGTGCGCGTTTGCTTAGGCTTTCTCGATAGACCAGATAAAAGCGCTGGATTTTGTTTTGGTTGCGGAAAATCCGCGTCTTATCATTATCATTGATCTGCAAAGTGAACCATGACCGCAAGATGGCCGCTAGATGCGCGTTCAGTTTACCTAATAATATGTAGACTAACTTTGTTTCGTTGCTTCGCTTTGGTGGCTTAAGTTAGTCTTTCATAGTATGACCATGTTATGTTAGTGCTGTATGATCGCAGCTTAAACACTCCACATCCGGTACCATTTTATGGTAGAACCAAGTTTTATTCACCTGCACGTACACAGTGACTACTCAATGATCGATGGGCTGGTCAAAGTTGGCCAGTTAGTAGAACAAGCGGCGTTACTGCATATGCCGGCACTGGCAATTACTGATTTTACCAATTTATGTGGACTGGTAAAATTTTACTGCCACGCCCATGACGCCGGTATAAAGCCAATCATCGGGGCGGATTTGTTGGTGCACAGCGATATGCTGGGCGGTGAACTAGCAGAATTAACCATTCTTGCAACAAATAATGTTGGTTATCAGCACCTGACATTACTGATTTCGAACTCCTATAAACGTGGATACGGCGCCCTCGGGCCAGTAATCGATCGAGACTGGCTGATTGAGCATAACGAGGGCTTGATTCTGCTATCCGGTGCTCGCAAAGGGGATGTCGGTAAATACTTAGTGCGCGGTAATATAGGTGGTATATCTCAGGTTGAACGTTGCCTGGCATTCTACGAGCGCTATTTCCCGGACCGTTATTATTTAGAATTGATTCGGACCGGACGGACAGATGAAGAACATTATTTGCAAGCAGCCGTGGAGCTAGCGGCGCGCCGTGGTCTGCCGGTAGTCGCCACCAATGATGTGCGATTTATCAGCCCTGATGATTTCGAAGCTCACGAGATCCGGGTAGCTATTCATGACGGCTATACCCTTGATGATCTCAAACGGCCGCGCAATTACAGTCCGCAGCAATATCTGCGCAGCGATAAGGAGATGTGCGCACTTTTTGCTGACCTGCCAGAAGCGTTAGTTAACAGCGTAGAAATTGCCCGGCGCTGCAATGTAGTCATCCGTCTCGGTGAATATTTTCTGCCGCAGTTCCCCACTGGTAAGATGTCAACTGATGATTATCTGGTCAAATGTGCGCGGGAAGGCCTGGAAAAAAGACTGGAATTGCAGTTTACCGATACTGATATGCGCAGTGAGAAACGCCAGATCTACTACGAACGTCTGAACATGGAGCTGCACGTGATAAACAACATGGGGTTCCCTGGTTACTTCCTCATCGTTATGGAGTTTATACAGTGGTCCAAGGATCATGGTGTACCTGTCGGGCCGGGGCGCGGATCCGGTGCGGGCTCGCTGGTGGCTTATGCGCTGAACATTACTGACCTCGACCCGCTGGCGTTCGATCTGCTGTTTGAACGTTTCCTGAACCAGGAACGCGTATCGATGCCAGATTTCGACATCGACTTCTGCATGGATAAGCGTGATATGGTGATTGACCACGTGACAGAAACCTACGGCCGAGATGCAGTTGCGCAGATTATCACCTTTGGTACCATGGCCGCCAAAGCGGTTATCCGCGACGTCGGCCGGGTGCTAGGCTATTCTTACGGTTTTGTTGCTCGTATCGCCAAATTAGTACCGCCCGATCCAGGCATGACACTAGAAAAATCATTAGTTTTGGAGCCTAAATTGCAGGCTCTATACGACTATGACGAAGATGTCAAAGAGTTAATTGATATGGCACGCAAGCTCGAAGGAGTAACTCGCAATGCCGGCAAACACGCCGGGGGCGTAGTTATTGCACCTACTAAAATTACCGATTTCGCGCCGCTTTATTGCGACTCAGGAGGTAACCATCCCGTTACTCAATTTGATAAAAAAGATGTTGAGTACGCTGGTCTAGTGAAGTTTGACTTTCTCGGCCTGCGCACTCTGACCATAATCCATTGGGCGCTGGAAATGATTAATGCCAGGCTTGTCTGGCAGGGTCTAGCGCCTATCGATATCACAGTTATCTCGCTAGATGATCAGAAAAGTTTTGATATGCTGCAGCGCTCTGAAACCACTGCGGTATTCCAGCTTGAATCGCGCGGCATGAAGGATCTAATAAAACGTCTGAAGCCAGACTGTTTTGAGGATATAATTGCGCTGGTAGCGCTGTTTCGTCCTGGACCGCTGCAATCGGGTATGGTGGATAATTTTATTAACCGCAAGCACGGCCTAGAAGCCATCTCTTATCCTGATAAGAAGTGGCAACACTCTTCACTGCAACCTGTTCTAGAGTCCACTTACGGCATCATACTTTACCAAGAACAGGTGATGCAGATAGCCCAAGTGTTGGCTGGCTATACCCTGGGCGGCGCTGACATACTGCGCTGCGCGATGGGGCAAAAGAAACCTGCTGAAATGGAAAAACAACGCTCGGTATTTAAAGCCGGTGCGGAAAGGATAGGTGTCGATGGCGCACTTGCCATGAAGATCTTTGATCTATTAGAAAAATTCGCCGGATATGGTTTTAATAAATCCCACTCCGCCGCCTATGCGTTGGTATCATATCAAACGCTGTGGCTGAAGGCCCATTATCCCTCAGAGTTCATGGCAGCAGTGATGACTGCAGATATGGATAATACTGAAAAGATCGTGGGGCTTGTTGACGAATGTCTGCGGATGGGCCTGAAAGTACTTACGCCTGATATAAATAGCGGCCAGTATAATTTTCATGTTAACGAAGAGGGAGCAATAGTATACGGGATCGGCGCTATCAAAGGCATAGGTGCAGGACCTATTGAAGCAATTATCGCGGCACGTAATCATGGTGGTCATTTCAGAGAACTGTTTGATCTGTGCGAGCGCACAGATATTAAAAAAATAAATCGCCGGGTGCTGGAAAAACTAATTATGTCGGGAGCGTGCGATCGCCTAGGGCAACATCGCGCTGCACTGATGCATTCTCTTGATAAGGCACTAAATTCATCAAATCAGCATGCAAAAGCCGAAGCTATTGGTCAGAGCGATATGTTCGGTGTGCTGGTGAATGATCAGGATGTGATGACAGCTACCGTCAAGCCTTGGTCTGAGCAGGTGGTGCTAAATGGTGAGCGGGAAACGCTTGGCCTATATTTGACTGGTCATCCAATCAACCAATATCTGCGTGAAATTGAACGATATTCTGGCGGGGTACAGCTAAAAGATCTGCAAGCCACCAAGCGCGGCAAGATAGTTACCGCTGTGGGGCTGGTGCTGTCCACGCGGGTTATGGTCACTAAACGAGGCAACAAGATCGGTGTTTGTACACTAGATGATCGTTCCAGTCGGGTGGATATTATCCTATTCACAGATGTACTAGAAAAATACCAACATTTACTGGAAAAAGATCGTCTTCTGATCGCTAAGGGATATATTGATGGTGAAGATTTAAACGGTGGCGTTAAGATGACCGTTCGCGAACTAATGGATATTAGCGAAGCACGTAAAAAATATGTGCGCGGGATTGCTATATATTTAACCGACAGTCAAATTAATGATCAGCTGTTAAACCGTCTCCGTGTATCTTTGGAGCAGTATCGATCTGATATGATTCCAGTGCATCTATATTATCAACGGCAAGAGGCGCGCGCGCGGCTGCGCTTTGGGGCAAACTGGCAGGTGACGCCGACCGACAATTTACTTAATGACTTACGAACCATTGTGGGACCGAAACAGGTGGAACTGGAATTTGACTAATATAGGAATCTTAGGGATCTGCGGAAGATTATGAGTCTGAATTTTCTTGATTTTGAACAGCCAATTGCAGATATTGAAGCTCAAATTGATTTGTTGACCACAGTCAACCCACAAATTTTGGATCTTAATCTGGATGACGAGGTGCGGTACCTGCGTGCAAAAAGCTTGGCACTGACAAATAAAATTTTTTCTGAGCTTGGTGCTTGGCAAATTACCCAGCTTTCTCGACATCCGATGCGGCCATATACACTTGATTATGTGCAGCATATATTCACAGATTTTGACGAATTGGCAGGCGATCGCGTCTCTGCAGATGATAAAGCCATCGTCGGCGGCATAGCGCGTCTAGATTCGCGGCCGGTAATGATCATTGGCCACCAGAAAGGGCGGGACACAAAAGATAAAATCTACCGCAACTTTGCGATGCCGGCACCTGCCGGTTATCGCAAGGCGCTGCGGCTGATGGAGATGGCAGATCGGTTCAATTTACCTCTGCTAACTTTTATTGATACACCTGGTGCTTACCCGGGTGTCGAGGCTGAAAAAAACGGCCAGTCAGAGGCGATTGCGAAAAACCTGCGTGAAATGTCTGGCCTAAGAATCCCGGTTATTTGCACTGTGATAGGCGAGGGTGGTTCCGGCGGTGCACTAGCGATTGGTGTTGGCGATAAGGTCAACATGCTGCAGTACAGCATATATTCAGTGATTTCCCCGGAAGGTTGCGCCACCATTCTGTGGAAAAGCGCCGATCAAGCACCTATCGCTGCCGAAGCTATGTGTATTATTGCCAAGCGTTTAAAAGAGCTGGATATTATCGACAACATCGTCCTAGAGCCTCTAGGTGGTGCACACCGCGATTTGCCGGCTATTGCAGCTACTCTTAAAACGAGGCTGCTGGTTGATTTGGCAGAGCTTGACGGTTTAAAAGTAGAAGAATTACTCAACCGCCGTTATCATCGTTTGATGAGTTATGGTTATTGCTGAGCTGATTGTACAGATTGATGCCAGCAGTGCTGATGCAAAAACCAAGCCTGGGTTCATGGTTGGATGGATATAGATTGACCAAACTTAATTGGTGGAGCTAAGCGGAATTGAACCGCTGACCTCTTGCATGCCATGCAAGCGCTCTACCAACTGAGCTATAGCCCCAGTTCTATCTAGTTAGTAGAACTGTATGATATTAATCATACCAACTGTTGTCAACGAAGAAATGTGCTAAACTGGTAACATGTTGAAAAAAGTCCCAAGCCAAGCTAAATGGTCCTGGATGATTGTTGGTCAATAAAGCCTAGTGCAAAAGCGATACGCTCTAGAGACCGCGATTGACCAATCGCATGAATGGTGACGTCAAGAGCAGGTGACTTACCGGCGCCAGTTACCGCAACACGCAGCGGCATACCAATTTGGCCCATACCAATCTGCAATTCTGCCGCCGTTTGTTCGATGGCACCATGCACTGAGGCTGGCGTCCATTCCACAATGTTCTCCAGTTTAACACGCACCGCTTGCAGCACCGGCGCAGCAAGCGGGCGTAAATGATTATTGGCTGCTTCTACATCAAATTCACAGAAATCCTCGTAGAAATAGCGGCATCTAACTGCCATATCCTTCAGGGTTTTGCAACTTTTGCCCAATATTTGTACTAGCTCTGCCAATTTAGGTCCGGTGCTAGTATTAATTACTTGCTGCTCAATATGCCACATGAGATGAGTAGCGACGTATTCGGCGGGCAAATGATTGATGTAATAGTGATTGTACCACAGCAGTTTTTTGGTATTGAACGTGCTGGATGATTTACTTACTGCAGTGAGGCTGAACAGCTGCTTCATTTCGTCAACGCTGAAAATTTCCTGGTCACCATGGGACCAACCAAGGCGCAACAGATAGTTCAGCAGTGCTTCTGGCAGAATGCCGTCATCGCGATACTGCATAATACCAACCGCGCCATGGCGTTTAGATAGTTTGCAACCGTCGGCGCCCAAAATCATCGAAACATGGGCATAATCAGGCACCGGCGCGCCCAAAGCTTTAAGAATATTGATCTGCCTGGGCGTATTATTGATATGGTCCTCACCGCGGATCACATGAGTAATAGCCATATCGAAATCATCGATTACTACGCATAAATTATAGGTTGGTGAGCCATCGGTGCGGCGGATGATTAGATCATCCAGCTCCTTGTTCTTGAATTCGATAGGTCCGCGAATAAGATCATGAAAGATGACCGAACCGTCCGGCGGATTGCTAAAACGCACAACGTATGGTTCATCAGAGGGGTGATGGTTATGGACGTAGCTGTAACGACAGCGTCTATCGTAACAAGGTTTCTCGCCAAGGGCTATCTGAGCCTCACGTAACGTTTCCAGTCGCTCTTTTGAGCAATAGCATTTATAGGCTGTACCTTTTGATAGCATGTTTTCAATGACGGTGTTATAACGGTCGAAACGTGTTGTCTGAACATAAGGGCCTTCGTCCCAGTCCAGGTTGAGCCAAGTCATACTGTCCATAATGGCCTCAATCGCTGGTTGCGTTGAGCGCTCCAGGTCGGTGTCATCAATGCGCAGCACGAACTTGCCTCCTGTATTATGGGCGAATAGCCATGAATAAAGCGCAGTCCGCGCACCACCAAGATGCAAATAACCCGTGGGGCTGGGCGCAAAGCGTGTTTTAATTTTCATCAGCTACATTGTTTGCCAAGAAGACTCTCAAAATTGTTTAGGTTATGATGGTGCGAAATTGAACATATTATATACCACTGATGGAATAATTAACAATGCTTGTCATACTACTCAGTAGGGATAATGTTAAGATAAACAAAAAAATACTGGAAAATCGTTGACTCATGCCAGCAGTTACCTATAATTAATGTGACCCAACACAGTTAGGGTGATTAGCTCAGCTGGGAGAGCACCTCCCTTACAAGGAGGGGGTCGGCGGTTCGATCCCGTCATCACCCATCAATTATTATATATTTTAACTGGGTCGTTAGCTCAGTTGGTAGAGCAGTTGACTTTTAATCAATTGGTCGCCGGTTCGATTCCTGCACGACCCACCAAGAATGTTAAGCATGTACCCATACGATAGATGATAGATATATTATATCGGTCGATCCATGGATCAGATCGATCAATTAATTACTGGCCTTGAGTGGACTATCTTCCACATGGTGTGGAGGTTTCGACCCATATCCCAGGTTACGTCCGATCGTGGTAACTACTTTCATAACAAAAGTTACTTTGTGTGCTTGCCAAGCGCAAGTTGAATATATGCTTGCCATCATCCATCAATCTAACGCCTAAATAATTAACAACTATTAGCGGTGCATCATAGTACATACCCCGGAAAATTTATTCTTACCATCTAGACGATGTCGCCGTGAAATTATTAAGAATATGTTACCTAACAGCTAAATCCCTATTTGCTGATTTCATTTGCCTGCGCGACTATGCGTACTCTACGCTCGAAAGTTAGCAAACTCGTGTTTATTCAAAAAATACATTGACAATTCATCTAACGTGAATAGAACTGAAGAATTAATAGCATTATCGATGTGCAAAACTTGAAAAAAAGCCGCTAAGACCACAGATCATGATATGGTAATAGTGGTGATTATTTTCTGGGAACCTTGCATTGTTATGCTACGTATTGTTCTTTTACTGCTTACTAACCTGTCTGTGATGATAGTTTTCGGTGTTGTACTCAGCTTCACCGGAATTCAGTCCTCTAGTGTTGCCGCATTCATGACAATGGTTGGATTATTCGGTTTCGGCGGCTCATGTGTGTCACTATTAATGTCAAAATGCATTGCGCTGCGCACAGTTGGGGGCGAAGTAATTGATAAACCGCGTAATGAGACCGAATGCTGGCTTGTGCATACTGTTAGCCAGCAAGCGCAACAAGCAAATGTTGCCATGCCACAAGTAGCTATTTACCACGCACTCGATATCAATGCTTTTGCTACTGGTGCCTGTCGTGATGCGTCGCTGGTAGCAGTAAGTACTGGACTACTGCATAATATGAGCCGCGACGAGGCCGAAGCGGTCATCGCGCATGAAATTAGCCATATAGCAAATGGCGATATGGTGACCATGACCCTGATCCAGGGTGTGGTTAATGTCTGTGTTATTTTTTTATCTCGTCTCCTAGCACAGTTGTCAGCAGGTTTCATGTCGTCAGTCAGCGAAAACGTGGAAAATGGTAATGGTAGCCAGCTATTGTATTGTATCTCCATGGTGCTGGAATTAGTATTCGGCATACTAGCTAGTATAATCACTCTTTGGTTCTCACGTACTAGAGAATTCTACGCCGATGCTGGTTCAGCAAGGTTGGTAGGGCGAGATAAAATGATAGCGGCTCTGCAACATCTAAAAATAAGTTATGAGCCGCAGACAGCCAGCAACATGATAGCGTTGTGTATTCATGGTCGTCGTCACAATGCGGTTAGTGAACTATTTATGTCCCATCCTACGCTGGAGAAACGGATTGATGCACTACGTTCCCGCGCCTATCTAAAATAAAATTTTGCTGGTGTCGCCGTTGCAGTTACGTGTTTCCTAGGTTATTATGTATGGTCTCCTTATTAGGAGATTTAGGAGACTAATAAGTCGCACGCGTTACTGCCAAATAAGATCGTCAAGGTTACGGCTAAGATAATAGATAACGTAACTACAAGCGGTTTTTTTTTACCTCGTAACTTTTTACACATAACGTAATTGCTCGGCTAAAATAATTAGAAATACTATCCCGTTATATTAATAACGGAAAGTATGGTGGCAATAAAATAATCCATCGTTGTACTTGAAAAGGATGCTTCTATCCCCCAATTAATTGAGGATGGTGATGGTGTCATGCATGTTAGTGGTAGTGGTAAAAATTGCAGACAATAGCCTAAGCCTCAGAGCCTAGCGGAACGGAGACATCGCACTGTCCCACTGAGCATGATTAGAATTATCATGCGGCGAAATTTTTATTTTTTTCAGCGATGCTAATTATCAGCGGTAATAGTAATAAGGTAACTTTGCTATGGCCCTAGTGCCAATGGTGGTAGAACAGACTTCACGCGGAGAGCGTTCATACGATATTTTTTCTCGCCTATTAAAAGACAGGATTATCTTCATGACCGGTCCGGTCGAAGAATATATGGCAGATTTGATTGTCGCGCAGTTGATGTTTTTAGAAGCGGAAAACCCAGAAAAGGATATCTGTCTTTACATCAACTCACCGGGCGGGGTTATTACTGCCGGTATGTCGATATATGACACCATGCAATTCTTAAAACCGGATATCAGCACGTTCTGCCTGGGACAGGCAGCATCCATGGGTGCTTTTTTGCTGGCAGCCGGTGCTAAGGGCAAGCGTTTCTGTCTACCTAATTCTCGCATTATGATTCATCAGCCATTGGGTGGCTTTCATGGTCAGGCCACCGATATTGAAATTCACGCCAGGGAAATCCTAAAAGTAAAGGTAAGGATGAATGAATTGATGGCCAAACATACGGGTCAGTCTCTTGACGTGATAGAGCGTGATACTGAACGCGACCGTTTCCTCTCAGCACCTGAGGCATTAGACTATGGAATAGTGGATTACGTACTTAGTCAGCGCGCGTAATTGCTTCAGTCGTGCGTCAGCATCCGTGATGCTCTAGTTGCGTGCCGCCATGGTGTTCTGCCGTACCAAGATCCCTACAGAGGGTTACTGATTGATGATAGGTAAGCACAAAGACGGTTCAGACAAGTTGTTGTATTGCTCTTTCTGTGGTAAAAGCCAGCATGAGGTGCAGAAACTGATTGCTGGACCGTCGGTGTATATCTGCGATGAATGTATAGACCTATGCAACGATATTCTCCGCGAAGAGATAAAGCAAGTTACGCCGAACGTTGAACGTAGCGCGTTGCCGACGCCCTCTGAAATTAGGCATAATCTTGATCATTATGTCATTGGGCAGGAAACAGCCAAAAAAGTACTCGCGGTAGCGGTTTATAATCACTATAAGCGTCTACACCATGGTGCTAAAAATAACGGAATAGAACTGGGTAAAAGCAATATTTTGCTTATTGGTCCTACTGGCAGCGGAAAAACTTTGTTGGCAGAAACTTTGGCCCGCTTCTTGGATGTACCTTTCACCATGGCAGATGCTACGACCTTGACAGAAGCTGGATACGTTGGTGAGGATGTGGAAAACATCATCCAGAAACTATTGCAAAAATGCGATTACGACATACAAAAAGCGCAGCTCGGCGTTGTCTATATTGATGAGATCGACAAAATATCTCGTAAATCTGATCACCCTTCCATTACTCGAGACGTTTCTGGTGAGGGGGTACAGCAGGCGCTACTGAAACTGATAGAAGGCACCGTAGCCGCGGTGCCACCACAGGGTGGTCGTAAACATCCTCAGCAAGAATTTCTGCAAGTTGATACTTCGAAAATTCTGTTTATCTGCGGCGGTGCTTTCGCCGGGCTAGATAAAGTGATTAAACAGCGCACTGAAATAAACCGTGGCATCGGTTTTAACGCTACCGTGAACAGTAGTTCTGGGAAAGTAGCCAAAGACGAACTGCTGGCACAAATGGAGCCGGAGGACCTGATTAAGTTCGGACTGATCCCTGAATTCATTGGCAGATTGCCAGTCGTGGCAACGCTGAGTGAATTAAGCGAAGAAGCACTGATCCAGATCCTGCTCGAGCCGAAAAACGCGCTAACTAAACAGTATCAGGCGTTGTTCAATATGGAAGGCGTTGAGCTGGAATTCAGCAATGAAGCACTTGTAGCCATTGCCAAAAAAGCCATAACGCGTAAAACCGGTGCCCGCGGCCTCCGCTCAATAGTCGAGAGCGCACTATTGGAAACAATGTATGAACTGCCTTCTCAGTGCGGCGTTGAAAAAGTAGTAGTCGATGCCGCGGTAATTACCGGCCAATCTGAGCCATTGCTTATCTACAAGACCAGCAAGAATGCGTAGCTGGAATCCAGCGCAGAACGTGGATGTTGGGCGGCGCAGGCCAGTACTACCAGTCAGTATTCAGAGCTAGCATCTAAACTGGGTGGTTATCCTTCCACTGGCAAAAGGCAAGCTTTTTTGTGCATATGTTGTACTTTTTCCATCACTAAGAGAGAGTTCTATGAATGCTGAACGTTCTGAACAAATAGAAATGCCCGTGTTGCCTCTGCGCGATGTTGTTGTATATCCGCATATGGTCATCCCGCTCTTTGTAGGCCGGGAAAAGTCTATTCAGTGTCTTGAAGCAGCAATGAACGCTAATAAAAAAATAATATTAGTTGCTCAGAAAGAAGCATCAACCGATGAACCGAGTATTAACGATCTTTTTTTAGTTGGAACGTTATCGGCAATTTTGCAAATGCTGAAACTGCCAGATGGCACGGTCAAAGTACTGGTAGAAGGCTTGACCCGCGCCCGTATCAAGGCACTGGCAGATAATGGCGATTACTTTACTGCTGAAGCTGGTTATTTCGAATCACCTGAACTAGATGAGCGCGAGCAAATAGTGCTAGTACGTACAGCAATCAAGCAATTTGAAGACTATATCAAACTGAACAAGAAAATACCGCCAGAAGTACTGACATCGCTAAATAGCATCATCGATGCTGCTTGTCTGGCCGACACTATTGCCGCCCATATGCCGCTGAAGTTAGCCGACAAGCAGTCAGTGTTGGAAATGGTCGATGTTACCGAGCGGATGGAATACCTGATGGCGATGATGGAGTCTGAAATAGATCTGCTACAGGTGGAGAAACGTCTCCGCAATCGTGTTAAAAAACAGATGGAAAAGAGCCAACGCGAGTACTATCTGAATGAGCAGATGAAAGCTATTCAGAAAGAACTTGGTGAGATGGACGAATCCCTAGATGAGCACGAAGCGCTGAAGAGTAAGATAGATGCGGCCAGAATGCCGCAGGAAGCCAGTGAAAAAACCAAAGCGGAACTTCGGAAATTGAAAATGATGTCGCCGATGTCAGCTGAGGCGACCGGTGTACGTAGCTACATAGATTGGATGCTATCGGTACCCTGGCATGCGCGCAGCAAAGTTAAAAAAGACCTGCTAAAGGCACAGGAGATCCTGGATAGGGATCATTATGGTCTAGAACCAGTAAAAGACCGCATTCTAGAATATCTAGCTGTGCAGAGTAGAGTTAGTAAAATCAAAGGACCTATCTTGTGTTTGGTAGGCCCGCCTGGAGTAGGTAAAACCTCGCTAGGAAAGTCCATAGCAAAGGCTACCGGCCGTCAGTATGTACGCATGGCACTGGGCGGATTGCGCGATGAAGCGGAAATACGCGGGCACCGTCGTACTTATATCGGTTCTATGCCTGGTAAACTTGTACAAAAAATATCCAAAATTGGCGTAAAAAACCCGTTGTTTCTTCTAGACGAAATCGACAAGATGTCTGCCGATATGCGCGGCGATCCAGCATCTGCACTACTAGAAGTATTAGATCCAGAACAAAATGTGGCGTTTAACGACCATTACTTGGAAGTGGACTATGATCTTTCCGACGTGCTGTTTATTACTACTTCCAACTCAATGAATATCCCGGCGCCTCTGCTCGATCGTATGGAAGTGATCCGCCTGTCAGGTTACACCGAAGAAGAAAAACTAAACATTGCCCAACAATATCTGTTGCCTAAGCAGCTTAATCGCAATGCACTGAAAAAAGGAGAATTGACGGTAGAAGATAGTGCTTTGTTGGGCATTCTCCGCTACTATACCCGCGAAGCGGGGGTACGCGGCTTGGAGCGGGAAATTTCTAAATTGTGCCGCAAATCTGTGAAAAACCTACTGATTGATAAGAAAACCAAACATATCGCTATTAGCTCAGACAATCTGCCGGAATTCCTAGGTGTTCATCGCTTTAGTTGCTTACGCGCGGAAGGGGAAAATCGTATTGGTCAGGTGTCCGGTTTAGCTTGGACAGAGGTAGGTGGCGAGCTGCTAACCATTGAAACAGCGTGTATTCCCGGCAAAGGTAAACTGACTTATACCGGTTCGCTAGGGGAAGTAATGCAGGAGTCAATTCAGGCAGCGTTAACCGTGGTCCGTGCGCGTACTGACCAGCTAGGAATTGATCCAGACTTCTATGAAAAGCGCGATATACATGTACATGTACCGGAAGGAGCAACGCCAAAAGACGGTCCTAGTGCTGGTATTACAATGTGTACCGCGCTCGTTTCCTGCTTAACTAGTAATCCAGTCCGGTCCAATGTGGCGATGACGGGCGAAATTACCCTGCGCGGTCAGGTGCTTCCTATTGGGGGACTGAAGGAAAAATTACTAGCTGCACACCGTAGCGGTATAAAAACTGTGCTTATTCCATTTGAGAATAATCGTGACCTAGAAGAAATACCTGGCAACGTGATAAAAGACTTGGACATTCATCCGGTTCAGCGTATCGATGAGGTGTTAAATTTAGCGTTACAGAATTCTCCGTTCAAGAACAAAATTGGCATTCAACTTTAACTATAAAAGTAACGTGAACGGGCTTGGAAGCTGTGAAAGTTAAGCAGATAACATCCAAAGATAGATACAACATTATTCACAATTCACCATGAGTCACCATGAGAATTTTTTTTAGTATATCGCGAATCTCGGTAAGTAGTATCTCTTCTGCGCTTTGCTTAGATAGTTCATTTGGTGTTTCTTCCTCCTCTTTGTTGTGCATCCTATTGATAAGCTTAACAATGCAGAACACAGCGAAGGATACTATGAAAAAATCAAAAACATTTTGTAGAAATATACCGTACTCCATTACTGCAGCCGGTCTGTTCCCTTGCGCCGGCTTGAGTACCCAACTGAATTGCTTAAAATCAATCCCGCCGATCAACAACCCTAGCGGCGGCATAATGACGTGGGCAACTAAAGAAGAGACAATATTACCAAAAGCGGCACCAATAATAATACCGACAGCTAGATCGACCACGTTACCACGCATGGCAAATTTACGGAATTCTTGTAAGAAACTCACCGACTTACTCTATCATGTTTAGACCGACTAAGTCTAACATAGAATGGATAATGTACCAGATAGTATTAACCCAAATAGGACAACAGTAGATGCTTAAAAAACAAGTGCTAAAAGTGATTAAGCTGGCTGGCCTGTAAGAGCTAACCAACGCGCCGGCCGCATAGCTGCTAGATGGGCGGTTTTTTCCAGCCAGCATACTGCCTGCTGGCGACAAGCAGTACCTGAACTATTGCTATTATGATATGACTGACGGGGTCGGTACGGTGTTAACTAATTATCGCCACTGACTCACTACTACTCTGCTATTTTAGTGCAGATTACTCCAGAAGCGAGCCAGGAATAAACCATTCACTGTGTGCATTAAGCAACGCCTGGACCGGCATCTGTTTTTTACCCGCCAGCTGTAACTGAGTTAGTCTCAAAACACCATCGCCAGTGGCGATGTATATGCCAGCCTTGTTAGCTGCCAAAATTGTGCCTGGCGGCGCACATGAAATATTATGTTGCGCGCTAACACTGGCATCCCAAACTTTAATTGACTGCCCAGACCAAGGGTAATAACTTGTGGGCCACGGATTAAAGGCGCGGATGTAGAGCGCAAGCTGCACCGCTGGTAGGCGCCAGTCAATCCTAGCCTCTTCCTTACTTATTTTGTCCGCATAGGTAGCGCGAGAGTTATCTTGTGGCTCAGCCGTCGCATTACCGGCGGCGAGCTGTTCTATGGTGAACAATAGGGCGTCAGGCCCGATTTGCGATAATTTTTTATAAAGCGAGGCGCTAGTATCGTGTGGATGGATAGTGCAAGTGACTTTATGCAGTATGGCTCCGGTATCAAGGCCAGTATCCATCTGTATAATTGTTACGCCAGTAAACTCGTCACCAGCACATAATGCTCGTTGAAGCGGTGCTGACCCACGCCAGCGCGGTAACAAAGACCCATGTACGTTGATACATCCAAGCCGCGGTAATTCCAGCACCGCCGGGGGCAGGATTAAGCCATATGCCACTACAACCATGATATCTGCCTTTAACTTCGCCACCCACCTTTGGGCCTCGAGTGTTTTAAGCGAAGATGGTTGAAATAAAGGGATACTATGCATGTCCGCCAATTGCTTGACCGAGCTAGAAGTCAATCGGTAGCCACGTCCTGTTGGTCGATCAGGTTGGGTTAAAACGCCCACTATCTGATGTTTGGTGCGAATCAGCGCTTCCAAATGGCGCGCGGCGAAATCCGGCGTACCAGCAAAGATAATACGTAAATAATTGCACGTCATGAATTCCTACTCATGTGCATTATTTATTTTTTGAAGAATAAGCTGACGTTTTAGCGGTGATAGATAATCGACAAATAATTTGCCAACTAAGTGATCCATCTCATGTTGAATACAGATGGATAACAGATCTTCCGCCTCCAGCTCGAAGCTATTACCGTTGCTATCCAGCGCCCGCACTCTTACCTTTGCTGCCCGAGGCACGAAGCAATGTTGACCTGGAATCGACAAACAGCCTTCATTAATGCTGATCTCACCGCTTTTATCTAGTAGTTCGGGATTGATCAACACTAGGCGTTGCCTATGGTTTTCAGAGACATCAAGAACAATCAGCCTTTGGTGAATATCAACTTGGGTAGCAGCTAGGCCGATTCCATCTGCAGCGTACATAGTCTCAAACATATCATTCAAGAGGCTTCGTATGGCATTATTTACGTTGGTAACTGGTTTAGCAACTTTTCTTAGCCGTTTATCAGGATAATGTAATACTTGTAATAAGGTCATCTTGGTGTGACTCTTCATATGATTATGCACAACATGTTCACCAGCATTGTAAACAGTTGTGAAACTAATTGACAGCAATTAGTATGCAGGTTAGGCAAAGAATCAGTGTAAAATGCTTAGCATTAATATAAAATGGCCCATTAACCGGCCGGCGGCTAGCATGTATGTATCTTGTTTATTTACTTGAGATATTGCTATCGGTTACCATCTGTTGTTTTAATAATTATTAACAATAACCAATTTCTACCATGACGCAAGTAAAAAAAAAATATTGGTAACCTGCGCGTTACCTTATGCTAATGGATGCATCCATCTAGGCCATATGCTTGAGCATATACAGGCGGATATCTGGGTGCGTTATCAACGAATGTGCGGCCATCAGGTTTATTTTATCTGTGCCGATGATGCTCACGGCACGCCAATTATGCTTAAAGCGCAGCAATTGGGAATCACACCGGAAGAGATGATTAACGCCATTAACCTAGAGCATCAGAAAGATTTTGCTGGCTTTGGTATCAGCTATGACCATTACTATTCTACTCATAGCGAGGAAAATCGCCAGTTATCTACGTTGATTTATCAACGTCTGAAAGAAAACGATTTCATCAAATCACGCACGATTTCCCAGTTATTTGATCCCGAACTGGCCATGTTTCTACCCGATAGATTTGTAACCGGAACCTGTCCGAAATGCTATTTACCCGATCAGTACGGTGATAACTGCGAGAGATGTGGCGCTACCTATAATCCAACGGATCTGATCAATCCGAAATCAGCGGTATCCGGTGCCAAGCCAGTGATGCTGGAATCAGAGCATTTTTTCTTTGATTTACCTGCCTTCAGTGACATGCTGCGCTCATGGATGCGCTCTGGCGCGGTGCAAGAGCAGGTGGCAAATAAGATGCATGAGTGGTTAGATTCAGGGTTGCAGCAGTGGGATATTTCCCGCGACGCGCCCTATTTTGGCTTTGAAGTGCCAGATGCACCAGGCAAATATTTCTATGTATGGATGGATGCTCCAATCGGATATATGGGCGCTTTTAAGAATTTTTGCCAGCAGCGTAACGACAACGACATTTGCTTTGAGGAGTTTTGGCATGTAGATTCACAAGCCGATCTGTATCATTTTATTGGCAAGGACATTATCTATTTTCACAGTCTGTTCTGGCCTGCAATGTTAGAAGGAAGTAAGTTCCGCAAACCTACTAATTTATTTGTCCACGGTTATGTGACTATCAACGGTGCAAAGATGTCTAAGTCACGCGGCACGTTTATAACTGCCAGCACCTATCTAGAGCACCTGGATGCAGACTGCCTGCGTTATTACTACGCCACTAAACTTTCATCGCGCATCGATGATATAGACCTTAATCTAGGCGATTTTGTTCAGAGGGTTAACGCTGATATTGTTAATAAAGTGGTCAACCTAGCTTCACGCAACGCCAATTTTATCAATAGACATTTTGATTGCCAGTTGGCAGATCACATAGAAAACCCAGTGTTGTATGCAACCTTTGTGAATGCAGCGCCATCTATTGGTGAAGCATTTAACAACCGTGAAACCAGCCGCGCTATCCGTGAAATTATGACCCTAGCTGACTTGGCAAACCGCTATATAGCTGAACAAGCACCCTGGGTTGTGGCTAAACAGGCAGGAAGAGAGGTAGATCTGCAGGCAATCTGTTCGATGGGAATTCAACTGTTCCGGTTGCTCATGATCTATTTGAAACCAATACTACCCTCACTGGCAGCACGGGTAGAAGTATTTCTTGATTCACCACTCACTTGGAGATCAGTTTCAATACCGCTAGTATCGCATCGCATTAGACCGTTCAAGGTACTGTTCAGTCGTATCGAACCATCACAAATTGAGGCAGTTATCGAAGCATCGCATAATTAAAAAGTTGGCCAACGTACCAGCGGCGTAAACGCAGGATAGTAAAACTGAGCACCCTACTATTGCTGCCAATATTACATTAGTAGATCGATATGCGTGTTGCGCTGATTAAACAAGCCGAGTACGTTGAAGGAGCTGATAAGTTGCTGAAGTTAACGCTTGATATCGTTGGTTAAGGAAGAATGACGATAATGGTGGCTAATCTGGCGCCACGTAATATGTGCTGAAGGGAGGGATATAGTAGTGGTTGCTAACTTCACTGGTTTCATATTAAGATTAAGGTATTGATTTAATTGACTAATCTATTGTTATAATATTGTGTTGTTAGGCTGGCTACACTGTGTTAACACGTATGATTGCCAAACGCACACCATAAGCTAACCAATGTTGATACTATTGTAAACAGATAAAACGTCGTCTCCGACAGGAATCGAACCTGTAACTAGCTCTTAGGAGGGGCTTATTATATCCATTTAACTACGGAGACATATTAAATAATAGTATAGCTTATCTGCTGCAAAAAAGCAGCAATTATAGTTGCGTTTGATCAATTACTAGTCATAATACGTATTATGCATGTCATTAGGTGAACTAAGTGGGGGCCATCTGCGTCGTTTTATCTCTGATCTATCGGATAGATATCTTATCTACCTGCTCATTATCTATCAACCGGGTCTTACCTAGCCAAGCAGTGAATAACACAACTGCTCGCAAACTAGATACTGTTAATGGCTTCATGGTAACAGCGTTTCTGATAATCAACGTATTTGGCTATGATACCGACATGTAGCAGTAGCTCCGCCGCTGCCAGCACATTATCATTATGTCGTTCTCCAACACGCAGCGGCACTACTACTACCAGTTGCGTGAGTGCTTGATATAACTGTGGCACAATCAGTTTCGCTTCAGCGTTCAGATAACTGTTACGCGAACTTAGCGCCAAATTATCTGCGGTGCGCACCGTAGGTACACCAATAATATCGGTATCATAGCCCATATGCCGTACCAACTGACGAATAATTGCTAATTGCTGAAAGTCTTTTTCGCCAAAGTAAGCAACTTCAGGTTGCATAAGATTGAATAGCTTGCTCACAACAGTGGCGACACCGCGAAAGTGACCTGGTCGGTTTGCACCCTCTAGAATCTTAGTGAAACCAGGCACATCAACAAACGACTGATTAACAATACCGTAAGGGTAAATTGCTGAAGTAGCAGGGACGAATACCATGTCAACGTCGTGCCAGGTCAACTGTTCGTAGTCTTGTTGCAGTGTCCGCGGGTAAGATGCCAGATCTGCTGTGCGGTCGAACTGTATAGGGTTGACGAACACGCTTACCACGACTTTATTTTCTGCACGAACGCGACCAGTGTCCATTAACTTAACATGGCCGGTATGCAAATTTCCCATGGTTGGGATGAGAGCTATATGCTTATTTTCCTGACGCCACTGTGTAACCGTTTGCCGCAGTGTCTGCGTCTTTTTGATAATCAGCACGCTAGTATCCTTTATGAGTGAAAACTGTGTTCGGTGGTGGGAAAGCGGCCGGCTTCTACTTCTTGCACATAACAGCGCACGGCGGCGGCAAGATCCCCTCCGGCCGAGAGAAAATTATTCGAGAATGAAGGCGAGCTAGAGCCAGTTATACCTAGTGCATCATGCATCACAAGAATCTGACCGTCGGTAACAGCACCAGCGCCAATGCCAATAACAGAGATTGCCAATGCCTGGGTCACGCGTTCCGCTAGTGCCACCGGCACACATTCTAGTACAAGCAGCTGGGCGCCTGCATGTTCCAGCGCGAGCGCATCGGTCAGCAATTGCTCAGCACTGGTAGGATCACGACCATGAATTTTATAGCCGCCAAAAATATTTACCGACTGCGGGGTTAGACCTAGGTGTCCACATACTGGTACTGCCCGCTCAGTTAGCGCGCTAACCGTATCTGCCAGCCACGCGCCGCCCTCCAGTTTCACCATGTTGGCGCCAGCTCGCATAAGTGCAGATGCACTATCAAAGGCCTGCGCCGGCGTGGCATAGCTCATAAACGGCATATCTGCTAGCAGCAAGCAGTAGGGGGCGCCTCGCCGCACACAGCGGGTATGATAAATTATATCATCTAAGGTAACAGGTAGCGTTGATGCGTGGCCCTGCATTGTCATTCCCAAGGAGTCGCCCACTAGCATAACTTTAATGCCTTGTTCAGTGAATAGGCGGGCAAACGCAGCGTCGTAGGCCGTAATGGACGCGAATTTTTGCTGTTGTTGCTTCCATCGGTGCACATGATAAATGGTGGTCATAGTAGTAGTGGTCATAGTAGTATACAAACTCCGCACTACGGGGGGGTAACAACTGTATTCTTAAGGAAAAAGTCCATTTTAATACAAGCTTTACCGTTGGTATAGAATATATGACCAAAAAATTTTAGGGAGGTTACCAATCCTGCAGCGCAGGTACTTTTCCCCACCAGTGAATTGGCGGGGGAATATCCCAACCAGTGTTAATACTCTATCTTCTGGTTAGTTAGGTAGGTTAATGCTCTGCTGCCGCGCGTGATTGCTTGCTTGATAGTAGTGAACACGGCAGTAACGGTGCTCCTCATTCCTATAAACAAGGTAGTGACGTGACCATGACACAGAAGCTCGGTCAGTGCGATACCGTCTGGAAACAGTAGTTTTGGTGCTAGCTCGGCAAACGGATATAGCATGTTTGAATGCGCGGTTATGCATGTCATAATACGGCACCGTTAGGCAATTAATCGCGAGCGATATATCTAAATAGCAGCTATGTAACTTACGGCGATGCGAGTACGTCGTATGAATGAGCTAGCAGCTAAGCTAGTAGCGTTTTAGGCAAGGTTGTGGTATATACACATAGATAGTAGGCAGGTCAAGCAGATGGGTTGGCGGCAGATCATACAACGACGCCTAGATAGCAGCGCTGACCTGCTATATTACTACCAAGAGCCAGCCATACTGGCTGCTCCATCAAGCGCTGTCGTTTTTTGGTACCCGACGACGCGGACGATAGTTAGTGGGCGCGTCATTGCCTAGCATGAGCAACATATTTGTTTGCCGTTGCGGCGCAGCAATCTGGAACTCACCCCACCAACGACTGAGCTGCTGCAGTTCGGTGTTTTTTTCAACTTCGGCGCGCAACGTTAACAAATCATAGGCGGAGCGAAATTTGGGATGCATTATCATCTTATGGGCGCTCTTGCCATGACGACGCGACAGCCGTAACTGAAGTTGCCACATATCCCGCATTAGGACGGTTATGCGTTTGGGTATCGCCAGCGTGCGGCATTGTTGGTCGATAATCTCTTGCATCGACAACACGAAAGCTTCAAAGTAAGACATACCGCTTTTTTCTTGAGTACGTTTCTGCACATGATCCAACAGCGGATACCACAGCATGGCAGCGAACAAGAAAGCAGAATTTACCCTCATATTATTGCGTAACCGCTGATCGGTGTTGGCCAGTACCTTAATTATCATCTGTTCCAAATAACTGTCGCCGTGCGAGGTAACATGATGGCTGATGACTGGAAACAGCGGCTGAAAAAGTTGGTATTTGCACAAAAGGCGGTAGGTAGCTTCACCGTATCCCGCCTGTAGTAGCTTTAGTGATTCTTCAAACAGCCTTGCAGGCGGGATATCGTGTAATAGTACCGCCAGTCGGGTAATTGGTGCGGCGGTTTCGCGACTGATGTTCATATTCAGTTTAGCAGCAAAACGCATCGCGCGCAGCATGCGCACCGGATCTTCCCGATAACGTATTTCTGGATCACCAAGCAAGCGAATGGTGCCTTCCTGTAAATCTTTCAGCCCCCCGGTATAGTCGCGCAGGGTAAAATCTGCCACGCTATAATACAGGCTGTTAACCGAAAAGTCGCGGCGCTGGGCATCTTCCTCGATGGATCCAAAAATATTATCGCGTAGCAGCATACCGTTGTTACTGGTGAGAGCTGCGCCCGGCGAGTATTCATTCTTTAGCACCTGATGCTGGCCTCGGAACGTGGCTACTTCTATAATTTCTTGCCCAAACATGACGTGGGCCAACCGAAAACGACGGCCAACTAGTCGGCAATTGCGGAATAGTTTACGCATCTGCTCTGGCGTTGCGCTGGTGGTGATGTCGAAATCCTTGGGTTTTTGACCGAGCAGCAGATCACGAACACCGCCGCCTACTAAATAGGCTTCGTATCCCGCTTTGTTCAAGCGGTAAAGCACTTTTAGGGCATTTTCACTGATCTCTTTGCGAGAAATTGAGTGCTGATCTCGCTGGATAATCACAAAATTGCTGCAATTTTCTTTTGATGTTTCCAAGCTTGGACGATTGAGCACTTTACGGCAGAAGTTTGCTACTCGGTTAAAAATAGTACACCTCAATAGTAACACAGCAACAACTAACAAAAATTGGCCAATGATAGTCTACCTATTTTCCATCCAGGGTAGTAGTGTCAAGCAAGAAGTAGTATGCCATGCCACCCACCTCGTTTAAATAACAAACGGCACATAGGCGGCAGCAGCATCGATGTTCGATATCATATAAATCTATTATTTGCTTATTTGCGGTGCAAGGACGTGCTTACAATCTACTCGAGGGTAGGTTGTACAGCAACAAAAACTTGTGCCTGATAGCGCAAGGATAATGATAATTACGATATAGGGGGGCAAAATAGTTGTAACAAAATATTGTAACGGTTCCGCTACCCAGATAGCATTATTGGCCGTAACCGAAGCTATAGCAACCCTGGCCCTGGCTCCTTACCTTACCATCTGTTTCTCACGAATTTCAGAGAGAGTCTTACAGTCGATGCACAAATCGGCTGTCGGACGTGCTTCCAGGCGCCTGATACCAATTTCAACGCTACAAGATTCGCAGAAGCCAAAATTATTGACTTCTACTTTTTTGAGAGTTTTCTCAATTTTTTTGATTAGTTTACGTTCCCGATCACGATTACGTAGCTCAAGGTTGAACTCTTCTTCCTGCGCGGCCCTATCTACCGGATCGGGGAAATTAGCTGCTTCATCCTGCATATATGAAACAGTACGCCATACTTCATATCTGAGCTGATTACGCCATGTTTTAAGAATGCGCGTGAAATGCAACAGCTGGGTTTCATTCATATACTCCTCACCAGGCTTTTGCTGGTAGGGTTCGACCCCAGCAATGGCAAGAATGCTTAAAGAGGATGTCTTACGTTTCTCTTGCACGTTGCTTCTCCTTCTAACCAGCAGCAATACCCAAAAAGTTACTATCATATAAATAGCAGATGATATTAAGTTTGGCAATGTTTCCTATCTTCATAGCTATATTTTTTGAAAAATATCCAGTAAGTAAAGCGCACCAGAAGCTGGCACCTGGGGAAACTGCTAAGATGGTATGTAGTTATTATCTTAATTTGACCAAGAGCTTATTTGACCGGAATATAGCAGCCGTACGCACGCTGTTTCACAGCAAATAACTAATCTATTGATTCTCTGAATCAGAGATTCATATCGCACTTATGCGCTAAAACGCGCGTATCCTGCCAGTTCGGCAGTTTTCCGCCGGGCAGTTATTATACTACTACTCATTCGACCCAAGTGTTAGCGCAGTCGAATGTTCCTGTGGAGCCATGGGGGCAATAAAAATTTTATAGCGTTGTATCAACTTAGCTGGCTTGAGGGCCAGTTCGAATAATAGCATAATGTGTTCTCACCTGATGGTGATAGCGTGGCATATTGCATTAAAGCACTTCCGAGATAGCACACCAATCAATAGCGTATCTAGCAGCGCCTAAGCGAGATCACTACTGATCATAATATTCCAATAGCTATATAGCAAGAGAGAGATATTCTCTCGTAGAGATTTTGTTGCAATACTACATTCCAAGCAAAGGTAGGCTAATATAGTAGTGATCATGACAACTAAATTACAACGGCGTCCACTGGGCGATATTGCTGTGCTGGCTGAGGCAGATATACCACAGTTGTTGAAACGCTTGTACGTGCAACGCGGAGTTTGCACAATGAGTGAATTAGAGAATAGCACACGCGGTTTGTTACCATACCACCAACTTACGGGCATCGAGCAAGCGGTAGATATTCTGGTCAGAGCGCTGGTTAACCAGCGCAGAATGATGGTGATTGGTGATTGCGATGCGGACGGGGCTACTAGCACGGCGCTAGCAGTACTAGCGCTGCGGCAAATGGGTGCGCGGCAGGTGGACTTTCTGGTGCCAAATCGCTTTGCTGACGGCTACGGTCTCAGCCCAGCTGTGGTAGAACAAGCGGCGGCGTGCGGGGCGCAGGTAATTATTACCGTGGATAATGGTATTGCTTCCCATGACGGCGTAGCCTTAGCACATAACAAAGGGATTATGGTGCTGATTACTGATCATCACATCCCTGGCGATCGCCTGCCAGCCGCACATGCTATTGTTAATCCCAATTTGCGCGGCTGCGCCTTCGCATCGAAAGCCCTAGCTGGTGTTGGTGTAGCATTTTATTTGATGCTGGCGCTGCGCGCGCAGCTCAATGATAGTGGTTGGTTTACTAAACTTAGAATCGTTGCCCCAAATATGGCCGATCTACTAGATTTAGTCGCATTGGGCACAGTGGCTGATATGGTGCCACTGGACGCCAATAACCGTATTCTGATACATCAGGGGCTAAACCGCATCCGTGCTGGCCGTTGCCGTCCCGGCATTCGCGCGCTGGCTGAGGTAGCCAACCTTGCTCCTACCCAGCGGCTATGTGCCAGCAATCTTAGCTTCTCGCTGGGACCGCGGCTAAACGCTGCCGGCCGGCTGGCCGATATGTCGGTTGGAGTTAATCTGCTATTGGTCGATGACCTGTCGCTGGCGTGCATTCTGGCCACTGAGTTAGATGAACTAAATCAGACCAGGCGTGACATCGAACATAGAATGGAAGCAGAAGCCGTGGCGCTATGTAACAAGATGATGACGTGCGATGAGCAGCAGGTATTACCATTTGGACTGGTAATCTACCATGCGCAGTGGCATCAGGGCGTGGTGGGTATATTAGCATCGCGGATGAAAGCACGTTTTCACCGGCCGGTTATTGCTTTTGCGCCCGCCGGGGACGGTGTGCTAAAAGGTTCTGGTAGATCGGTTGCCGGCTTGCATATGCTAGATATGCTAGAGCGGCTAAACAAATTACATCCTGGGTTGATACTACAATTTGGTGGCCATGCCATGTCCGCCGGCTTAACGCTGAAGCAGCAACAATTGAACAGGTTCCGACAGCATTTCGCTGACATGGTTGATCAATTGCTAGAGCCAGCGATGCTGGAAAACGTGATTTGGTCGGACGGTGAGCTATCAAGCTTGGATCTATCTTTGACCACCGCAGAGCTACTGCGCAACGGCGGCCCCTGGGGACATGCATTTCCCGATCCAATATTTGACGGGAGGTTTAACGTGCTAAATCAGCGGCTAGTGGGTGGAAAACACCTGAAATTGCTGCTGACACCCCAAGCCGGCGGCCCCACACTGGATGGAATGGCTTTTAATGTCGATACGTGCCTGTGGCCAAATAACAACGTGCAAACCGTGGAAATAGCTTATCAACTTGACGTGAATGAGTTTCGCGGTAATCGACGTTTACAACTATTAATCCAGCATATTTGGCAGCTGTAGTGTATCTATCTAGTGTAATAGTAGATTACTGCTGCTATCGCAACTTTGATGGCGCAGAATACTATTCGCCAGAATGCAGATCAGTTAAAATAGCTAGCAACAAGTATTGCTTTTTATTCCAGGAGTACATTCATCCATGTTTGACATCAATCCAAAAACCCGCATTCAGTACTTGTCAGAAAGGATAGCTGTTCTCAGGAGGTATCTTTGACTACGATCTCAAGAAAGAACGCCTCGCCGAAGTAAACGCCGAGCTCGCACAACCTGACGTTTGGAAGGAGCGAGCCCGCGCGCAAGCACTTGGTAAGGAGCGTTCGTCGCTAGAGGTTAGCGTTGAAACCATCGATAAGCTTATCAATGGTGTGGAATCAGTTGCAAACCGATTAGAACTAGCTGTGAAAGCCAACAATGAAGATACCTTCTGCGCAACCCAACGCGAATTGACCGTTCTAGAGGAAAAACTCGGACAAATTGAATTGCGTCGTCTGTTTGCTGGCGAGTACGATAGCGCAGATTGCTATTTGGATATTCAGGCTGGCTCCGGCGGCACCGAAGCGCAGGATTGGGCCAGCATGCTGCTCAGAATGTATTTGCGCTGGGCAGAATCGCGTGGTTTTCACACTGAAATGATCGAAGAGTCGGCAGGAGAAGTTGCTGGCATTAAATCGGTGACCATAAAGGTAATTGGCGACTATGCTTATGGTTGGCTCAGAACCGAAACCGGGGTGCATCGCTTGGTACGTAAAAGCCCGTTCGACTCTTGCGGTCGACGTCATACCTCGTTCAGCTCCGCTTTTGTTTATCCGGAAGTAGATGATGATATCGATATCGAAATTAACCCAGCGCATCTACGTATTGATGTTTACCGTGCATCTGGTGCCGGCGGTCAGCACGTTAACCGGACCGAATCAGCAGTACGTATTACACATTTGCCGACCAATATAGTCACCCAGTGCCAAAGTGATCGTTCACAGCATAAAAACAAAGACCAAGCTATGAAACAACTTAAATCCAAGCTGTATGAATTTGAGCTACAGAAAAAGAACGCCGAAAAGCAGACGCTGGAAGATACTAAGTCCAATATTAGCTGGGGTAGTCAGATACGCTCATATGTGCTGGACGATTCCCGCATCAAGGATCTGCGTACTGGCATTGAAACTCGTAATATCCAGTCGGTGCTGGATGGTAATCTTGATCAATTTATTGAGGCCAGCCTTAAAGCAGGGCTATGAAGAAAACCACATGTATGAATTAAAATCACAGTATGGTGCCCATCAGGCGCTGTATTTAAACAATAAGATGCGTTATAGGCGGGACAAACTGACCAAATTACGACAGCATGGCAGCGCTTTTCCTAATGATTTTCGGCGGAACGCTGTTTCCGACCAGCTACATGCTTGCTACGGCGAGAAAAGTAATGAAGAGCTGAACGCGTTGAATATCGTAGTCCGCGTCGCAGGACGCATGATGACCTGTCGCATTATGGGCAAAGCATCATTTGCGACTTTACAGGACGTGGGAGGGACAATCCAGCTGTACGTCGTCCGCGATGATCTTCCTAATGGCCAGTATAATGCTCAATTTAAACAATTGGACCTTGGGGACATTGTGGGCGCGTGTGGTAAATTATTTAAAACCCGTACCGGCGAATTGTCTGTGCATTGTAACGATATTAATCTGCTTACCAAGGCTATACGTCCGCTGCCAGATAAATTTCACGGCCTAGCAGATCAGGAAACCCGCTATCGTCAGCGTTATCTCGATCTTATTGCCAACGAAGAATCGCGCCAAATATTTAAAATACGTTCGCGCATCATGGCGGAAATTCGCCGTTTTATGATGGATAACTATTTTATGGAAGTAGAAACGCCAATGATGCAAACTATCCCAGGCGGGGCAGCCGCTCGGCCGTTTATTACCCACCATAACGCTTTGGATATCGATATGTATCTGCGGATAGCACCAGAACTTTATCTGAAGCGTTTGGTAGTTGGCGGTTTTGAACGAGTATTTGAAATCAATCGCAACTTTCGTAATGAAGGACTGTCGCCGCGCCATAACCCAGAGTTTACTATGATGGAACTCTATATGGCCTACGCTGATTACCGCGACCTAATGGTGCTGGTTGAAGAGTTATTCCGTACCTTAACTAATCGGGTATTTGGTAGTAGCGTAGTGCATTACGGTAATCAGACATTCGATTTCGGCAAACCGTTTATCCAGATGACCATGACAGAAGCAATCTGCCACTTTTACCCGGAAACAATGCCAAAAGCGCTAGAAAATATTGCCACTGCGACCGCTATTGCAGCTTCGCTGGGTATCAAGGTAGACAACAGCTGGGGTCTTGGTCGGGTGCAGACTGAAATATTTCAAGAAACGGCGGAAAGTAATTTAATTCAGCCAACGTTCATTACCGCCTACCCGTTGGAAGTATCGCCGCTAGCGCGCAGCAACGACGACAACCCGTTTTTCGCCGACCGTTTTGAATTGTTTATCGGCGGGCGGGAAATTGGCAATGGTTTCTCTGAGCTTAATGATGCCGAAGAGCAAGCTGCGCGCTTTGTCGCACAGGCACAGGCCAAGAACTACGGTGATGACGAAGCAATGTTTTATGACGATGATTATGTCAATGCGTTGGAATACGGCCTGCCGCCTACCGCCGGCTTAGGTATCGGTGTCGATCGTTTGATGATGATATTGACAAACAGTCATACCATTCGCGATGTAATCCTATTTCCAGTACTAAGGCCGCAAAAATAAACAAAGTGATGGCGCATTACCGCCATCCTCATGAACTAATACTACCTACATTATTGATGTTATTACCGGTTTCAATGGCTAACACCTGCTGTTGCACGTGTTATAGCGTTTGTTGGTAACGTCAGTCAATCCATGATGTAATAGGCTAGTGCCTGTGCGACAAAGCGTTGAACAACCAGCACCAACCGGTTCCAACCAAGTAGGTGACAGGTCATCCAGCTGGGTGGCGCGAAGTTATACCCGGGTTAATAATAGCTGTAGCTGCGCTTCATTATCTGTTTTCCAGCATATTGATGATTTGGTTCGCAACAAACTTTGCACTTTGTTCGTCGTTGTATATAGTGACGTCAGCTATTTCTTCATACAGCGGGTTACGCTCTCGAGCCAGTGCTTCTAGAACGTCGCGTGGCGGAACTTCTACTTGCAATAGCGGTCGTTTCTTATCCCTCTGTGTACGGGCAAGTTGTTTTTCAATGGTAGTTTCAAGATAAATCACCACACCTCTGGAGGATAGGCGGTTGCGTGTTTCGCGTGATTTGACGGATCCACCACCGGTAGCCAGCACGATTCCCTGTTTTTGGGTTAGTTCGTTGATGATGTTTTCTTCTCTCGTACGGAAGCCGTCTTCTCCTTCTACATCAAATACCCATTCGATATCTGCCCCAGTGCGTCGTTCAATCTCTTGATCAGAATCGAAAAATTCCATATGAAGTTGTTGAGCCAACTGCCGTCCAATAGTGCTTTTGCCGGCACCCATAGGTCCAATCAGAAAGATACTACATTTCTCTGCCATGTTTTTTGGTCTTACTAAGAATATTCGTTAATGATAACCTACCCAACCGATCAAATTAGCGGTGGAACCTCACTTCAACTAACACCTAGTTTTCGTTACTCCCTGGGCGGAAATTATCTCAACACTCAGGGTAGTTTGGCAACCAATTAAATTCATGTCTCTACTGCAATAGTGATAGATGCATTTGATGCACAATCAATCAAAAAATCCAGCTCGAGAGGAGCAAGTGGCGGCGTAACGCGAGACCTCGTCAACTATGATTTCGTAATCAGCATTATGACAGCGTTTTCTGACCTATTTTCATCCAAGATGACAAACGACCCAAATAGACATTAACAGTTAATTCCCGATACTATCAATCTTGGATAGAAGCGTTTATGACCACTTAAATCTTATGTGGAATGAAGAAGATATGTATCACATCAATTTTTGCTTAGAACAAAAAAAGCGTGGATCAGGATCGAATATTTTATGGTTGGCAGTATGCTGATCAATGTCCTGTACTCATAGGTCCAAGTTGTCTCAAATAGACGATATTACGAAGCAACGGGTACCAAATTCAGCTGCTGGTCGTGCCAATACTGAAAATCGAAAAACCGGTGGTAGATGCAGCACCATACCATGAATGGGGTGCCGCAAACTATATCGACAATGTACAGTACAGATAATTCGTATGTCAGTAGAAAACTGATCAGGCGAGACGGGAAATAATTATCCGTCTGAAGGCTATTTACTTATACGTAGCTACTGTTTCGCTTTGTTACTGGTGCGCCACCTGCACTTCAAAACAAAAGTTAGCATATTAACTACAAAGTATTCTGCTAACGCAAATTACACTAGTTACAGTTAAATAGCTTTTAACCAGTAGTAAGTCCGGTAACCAGTATAAATAAACAGCAGTGGTAGCAGCAGTTATGATCATCCGCCACAGCAGCCACACTGGTAGCTTAACTGTGGTGGAGGAGGTAGGATTTGAACCCACGGAAGATTGCTCTTCGCCGGTTTTCAAGACCGGTGCCTTAAACCACTCGGCCACTCCTCCGTAACGTGGTTGCTTACCCTATCACATTATAAATAGAACTGTTCTGGTTGTAAATAACGTTTTAGCTAATTCTTAGCCAGAAGATCTCTCAACTATAGGGACACTATCGCGGATGCTACTGGTGTCCTATTGTTAGCTAGCGCCTTTACCCCACCCAGGCTGAACTGGCAACAAACTTAGGCCTAGCTTGTTGGCGACAATACGGCGGCTAATTTCTTATTACCAGCTCCTCAGGCCAGCCGCTGTTAGTAGTTTTTTTTTGCTATAATCATTAATCATTATTTCATATTAACCATTAACACAGGTTTCGATGCAATTTAAAGGCCGAGAAATTAATACTGATAAACAGGGATATTTAATAAATCTGCAGGACTGGAGTGAGGAGCTGGCGACCACTATTGCTCGTCTCGAAGGAATTAACCTGAGTGAAGCCCACTGGCAGGTGATTCATTTTATACGTAAATTTTATTTACAATATAATACGTCTCCTTCGATCCGGATGTTGGTGCAGGCCATGGCACAGACATCCGGCGAGGAACAGGTGAATAGCCGTTACCTTTTCCGTTTATTTCCACATGGTCCAGCCATGCAGGCAACCAAAATAGCTGGCTTGCCAAAACCAGTGCAATGCCTTTAATATAAGAAGCCCTACCTACTGCTTTCTGCTATACAGGTTACAATTATTATAACCAAGAACGCGGTTGTGGTTTTGCACCGCATTACATTAAAGTGCACGTCAGTAGTGTTTCACCAGACGTACGGGTTTTACTACCGCCTACCTAACCCCAGTGTGATTGGGCCTACATCAGTGAGACAATGGCTGACGTGCTTCAATGATACCGCCGCCCAAACAATGTTCCGCCACATAAAATACTGCCGACTGGCCTGGCGTCACGGCAGCCACCGGCTGGTCAAAGGTAACCTGCAAAGATTCAGCCGACTGCGGCGTTACCATACAATTGATGTCCGGCTGACGATAACGAGTTTTCACCGTACAGCGTAATGCTGCTGTAAGTGGTTCTCGATCGACCCAGTGTAGCCGGCTGGCGATAAGACCAGTAGACATCAACCGTGGATGTTGGTTACCCTGGGCGACAAGCAATTGGTTATTGTCAAAATCTTTCTCCACGACATACCAAGGGTCCTCGCTACCGTCACTGGTACCGCCTATGCCAAGCCCTTTACGCTGACCTAACGTGTAGTACATCAATCCCTGATGACGACCTAACTCCTGACCGTTAACTGACATAATTACCCCTGGCTGTGTCGGCGGCAGGTAGCGACCGAGAAAATCGCGGAATTTTCGCTTACCGATAAAACAGATGCCGGTGGAGTCTTTTTTGTCAGCGGTAGCCAAACTAAGCGCTGCAGCGATGTATCGTACTTGCGGTTTGGCTAGTGTCCCTATAGGGAACAGGCAGCGCGCAAGCTGCTCATGGCACAAAGTGTATAGAAAATAACTTTGGTCTTTATTTTGGTCCAGACCGCGCTGTAGTTGGCTTTTGCCGTCTACATCAGTACAGCGCACATAATGGCCAGTAGCGATAAAATCAGCACCTAAATCTTCGGTAGCAAACTCTAAGAATGCTTTGAACTTGATTTCCTTATTGCAAAGAATATCCGGATTTGGTGTACGACCAACCTTATATTCTGCGAGACAGTGCAAGAAAACGTTATCCCAATATTCGGCGGTAAAATTGACCGTACGCAGTATAATCCCCAGTTGATCACATACCGCTCTGGCATCTGCTAGATCGCTTGCAGCGTTGCAATATGCCTCATTGTCGTCTTCTTCCCAGTTTTTCATAAATAGCCCTTCAACCAAATATCCCTGCTGCTGTAGTAACCAGGCGGAAACGGAAGAGTCTACACCACCGGACATGCCGACAATTACTTTTTTTTTACTATTATTTGACATCAAATGATTCTCACAAACATGATGTTAGCCGTACGACACAGTCAAGCTGAACTGTGCGCCACTAGATAGATGTACGCTCTCGATGAGATGTCTATTTTCTACACTCGCAAAAGATAAAAAAACCTTACTGTAAACTTGTTAGTTTCTAGCATCATGTCTTGGTATTGGTAAATGAGCGTTCCGCTTGTGTCGCTTGTATGGCGGTCAATGCGATAGTATAGACAATATCATCCACTAGCGCACCACGCGACAGGTCATTGACCGGCTTGCGCATTCCTTGCAGCATTGGGCCGATGGAAATCAGTTCTGCCGAACGTTGTACAGCTTTATAGGTGGTATTGCCGGTGTTTAAATCTGGGAAAATAAAGACCGTTGCTTTACCAGCTACCGGTGAGTTGGGCGCTTTCAACAGAGCAACATCTGCCATAATTGCGGCATCATACTGCAGCGGTCCGTCAAGGAGCAGGTCTGGGCGTTTTTTCTGCGCCAGATAGGTAGCTTCACGCACCTTATCTACAGCGCTACCGGCACTAGAATTACCCGTAGAATAAGAGATCATAGCAACCAGCGGCTCAATACCAAAGGCTGAGGCTGAGTCAGCCGACTGAATGGCAATTTCCGCTAGCTGTTCTGGGGTAGGATTAGGGTTGATGGCGCAGTCACCGTAAACTAATACTTGTTCAGGCAATAACATAAAGAACACTGATGATACCAGTGAGTTGCCCGGTGCCGTCTTGATTAATTGTAACGGCGGGCGGATGGTTTCTGCTGTCGTATGTACCGCACCTGAAACTAGACCGTCCACTTCGCCCTGCTCCAACATCAGCGTACCAAGCACCAAGTTATCTTCTAACTGTTCGCGCGCCACTCTTTCTGTCATACCTTTCGTGTTGCGTAGCTCTACTAGGCGGGCGATATACTTATCACGCGTTACTGCTGGATCTATAATTTCGATGCCGTTACCAAGCGTCACTCCTTGTATCGAAGCCACACGACTAATCTCATCATGGTTACCTATTAGGACGCAATGAGCAATGCCGCGTTCGGCACAAATGGCTGCCGCATTTAAGGTACGTGGCTCGTCGCCTTCCGGCAGCACGATCCTTTTACACGCCTGGCGCGCAAGTTCAGTCAACTGATAGCGGAACGCTGGTGGTGATAGGCGGCGACGCGGCAGTTCTGCTTTAGCGGGCCGGTATTGAAGCCAAAGATTATCTATATAGCCAGCAACATAGTTGCACACTTGTTCCAGCCGGCTGTGGTCGTCAGCCGGCACTGCCAGGCGGAAACGTTGCAGGCGAAGAGCAGTATGCCAGGTGTTAGTTTGTACGATAAATACCGGCAGACCGGTCTGGAAGGCTCGGGCGCATAAATTCTGCATGCGTGGATCAAAGTCATCTCCGTCGGTCAGTAGCACCGCACCAATTTCAACACCGTCCATCGCTTTGAGGCAGGCCGCAACCAGCACGTCGTGACGTGCAACAGAGATTACCAGCAGTGAGCCAGAGCGTAATTGCTCTAACATGCTTGGCAGACCCATAGCACCACCAAATGTGATGGATGTTACGCGGCGTGTCTGCATTTCACCTTCGTTGATAATAGTGGCACTTAAGTGTCTGACCATGTCGATAGCTCTAGGTGCAATAAGATCAACATTCCATGGTATGCAGCCTAGCACCGGCACCGGGCTTGTTTGAATTAGCAAACTTTGGTCTAATTTGGTTACGTTGGCTTTGCTGGTGCTGGCATTGTCAAAAACTTTAAATAGGTCCATACAAGCGCAACATTGGTTATTATCCACCGGGGCGTTCCATTTATTGATGATAACGCCAGTTATGTTTTTATTTTTGCTGCCCCCGAATCCTAAGCGTACAAGCTCTATGCGTTCTTTTAGTTGGGTGAGTGAGTCTTTACCCTGTGAGAGCAAGAAGACGATTTCGGCGTTCAGCATGCGAGCAATTTTATCGTTGAGCACCGTGGCCAACTGATGTTTGTTAGTGGGCACTAGACCTTCTACTAGCACGACTTCGGAATCTTTCGTATTTGCATAAAAATTGGCGATTATTTCTTCCATAAGGACGTCTTGCTGATTAGAGCCAAGCAGGGATTCAACATAGCTCATGGCAAGAGGTTGTACGGAGGAATTCGCGCTGATCATACTACTGGTTGTGGTGACATTGAATGTATACTGATCGCCGCCTGGCTGTTCGATTGGTTTAAAAAAACTTAGGCTGACACCTTGTTGCTTCATAGCTCGGATCAAACCAAGTATGACGCTGGTTAGACCAACGCTGGGACCGATGGGGATCAACATTATTATACGGGACACGGCTAAATCTCTTTCTATTTAAAATTAACAGATTGCTATTCAGGCAAAAATGCCACCACCGGACACCGCCGATGAGGTAATCGAGAATAATTACGCGGTTAAACGCGCCGCTTCCTGGGCGATAACCAACTCCTCGTTAGTTGGGATAACGATTGCCGGCCGGCTGGCGTCAGTGGTAATGACGCCAGCATGGCCAAAACGCGCCGCCAGGTTACGTTCAGGATCCAAATCAAAACCGAGCAGCGCCAGTTTTTTCAGCGATAGCTCGCGTACCATCGCAGCGTTTTCACCAATGCCACCGGTAAAAATAACCGCATCCAATTTTCCATCCATCAGAGCACTATAGGATCCGATGTATTTTGCTAGACGATGGCAGTAAACATCCATGGCACGGCGAGCAGCGGCTTGATCGCGGTAATTCTCTTCAATATAGCGACAGTCGCTGGTAACTCCGGTCAGTCCCAACAGCCCGGACTCTTTGGTCAATATGGTCTTTATGCGGGCAACGGACAGGCCTAAAGCTTCGTGTAAATGGAAAATGATAGCTGGATCAAGATCGCCACTACGGGTTCCCATCACTAAACCTTCAAGCGGGGTCAGCCCCATGGACGTATCTACGCACTGACCATTGCGAATAGCGGACACGGAGCTACCGTTGCCTAAATGACAGGTGATAACATTGAGTTGGTCAACTGACTTGTTAAGCATCTTGGCCGCTTCGCGGCTGACATAAAAGTGGCTAGTGCCGTGGGCGCCGTAGCGGCGGATCGCATGTTCTTGATATAAATAATAGGGCAGGGCATAAAGATACGATTCTTCCGGCATGGTCTGATGGAAAGCAGTATCAAAAACCGCTACGTTTTTTTCTGCCAGCTGCGGAAACGCTTTTAAGGTTGCGCGAATACCGACAAGATGCGCCAGATTATGCAGGGGCGCAAAAGGGATAGCATCCTCTATACCTGTTATGATGTCATCATTGATAATAGCTGACTGAGTAAAACGTTCGCCGCCATGTACGATGCGATGACCGATGGCAATTAATTGCCCTGACCATTCATGGTTTTTTGCCAAAATATTGTTAACGATAAAGTGCAGTGCTTCACTGTGTGTGTTACCGGCCATCAACGCTGCGTCTTGCTTGTCACCATCTATCTTCCATTTGATGCGCGCTTCTGATTGATTAAACTCAGCGAGACCAGATAGATGTTCTTTACCATTATTGGCTACATCAATAATGGCGAATTTCAAAGATGAACTGCCACAGTTAAGAACTAGTACCAGCTTAATCGACATGACAGTACCTACTGATTGTATGTAGTTAATAATTCATCCAACATGCTTGCATCGGATATTGCTGCTTAACAGCATTGGGCTCTTATCCATGTTTTCTCGACTATGCTACGTTAACATAAGTAGGCTCCTTTATCATACATTCTCGCTGTCGCGTTCTACCTTAAAGCCTGTGGTGAGGTGACATAGATATCTAGTATCCTAGTATCTAGTTTTGCTGCTCGATCTCACTAGAGAAGAGAATAGCGCACATGATTATTGCTGGCTGTAAACAACCATTGTCAAGTGCGGTTATAGCCTCCTGTAGCTATAACCGCACAGTGAGTGAAATCGCAATTTTAGCTGATTGCCGATGCCGTACGTAATGGTAGCTTTTCTGGTAACATGTGCCACGAGCACTTAGCAGATCAAAGAAAGCTGCCCATTTATCCGTTTCTAGGCTGTACTTTTTGTTCATAACATCACCACAAGTTGAGTCGCCGGCTTGCCGTGCCGCATGTAGCGTTTACCGGCGCTAAAAAATGTTTGCTGCTGAGGTAGTAAACCAGCCAGAGGTTATCATGCTGCGCCAGCTAACAAACTATAACTGACTGATTAACATGTGCGCTATTAGCTGCGTGTTCAAAAGAACACGGTTTTAACAAATTGTCCACAATCACATGATATAACTTATCGATTAAGCACGCGAAAATCTACTCTAAGATAAATTAGAAATTTAGGTGCACAGTAAAGAATCGACGTTAACTTATATTGGTCACTCATACGTAGCAGCTGAGCCAGCTAGTAGCCAGCAAGTTAAAGTGAGCAACCAACAGAAAACTTGTATTCAGGTAGATTTACCAATAATTATGCAGTCTATGAACGCTGAAGGACATTTTATCTTTGCCTTTGCTAGTACTATTTTTGCCAAAAAAATTGCCCTAACGCCTATCCTGGCCAAGGGTGATTGGTGGCATATCATTACTGGTGGATTAATTACCTGCCTGCTACCAGATATAGACCATCCGAAATCGCTGTTGGGTCAGCGCCTAGCCTGGTTATCTACTCCTATTGCTCGGTTGTGCGGCCATCGTGGTTTTACCCATAGCTTGCTTGCTAGCATCGCTAGTATTATTTTGTTCACCCTACCGCCACAAAGGTTTATTCCTATTGATGCTCTTCATGCCATGATTATAGGTTATTTAAGCCATATCTTAGCTGACATGCTGACTCCCACTGGGGTGCCGCTGCTTTGGCCCTGTCACTGGCGTTTTCGCTTGCCGATCGTCAGCCCTGCAAACAATAACCAGCTAGAACGTCTTTTGTGTATCGCTTCGCTCATTTTTGCTCTTCAACATAAGCCGATAGAAGATACGTCGATCATGTTACAGTATTTCGCAACTGCCATAGTGCCTAAAAGGACTATGGCAGTTGCGAAATACTGTTTAGTTTTAGACAATTGAAGGAGATCAGTGAAGGTATGCAAGCGACCTACTTCGGTCGAGTATAGAGAATGGGATCGAAATTTCACGGTAATTAAATTGATATGTTGTGCGATCTTTCTCCTGTTAATTTACAGGGCTAGTTCAGAGTGAAACTTTATGCCTTGAACGAACCTGGGCCATGTCGTCTAGCTATCGCTGGCAGCGATGGCTAGACGACACGCGTTTGCCAATGCGATTGGATGGATGTATCATAATAATGGATCTGGAACTAAGCATATTTTTTTGCACTTAGGGATATGGATACTCATTTAGTCTAAGAGCCTGTTAAATTTGGAACTCTATTTGAGTGCATTTGAGTTGGGCAGGCAGGATGGAATTATGCACCATAATAGGCACGCTAATAACAATAGATAATAGCTGTTGTTTACTATCTTGACTACTGTGGTGGCTCGCTATGTTGAATTTTGAGGCAAAGTTGTGATCGAAAATTTGCGTAACATCGCCATTGTGGCACACGTAGACCATGGTAAAACTACCTTGGTTGATCAATTATTACGCCAATCTGGTACGCTTAGTGACTGCACAGATGCCAGTGAACGCATTATGGACTCCAATGATTTGGAGAAAGAGCGTGGTATTACCATTTTAGCTAAAAATACTGCAATCAACTGGCGCGATTACCGTATTAATATTGTCGATACCCCGGGACATGCAGACTTCGGTGGTGAAGTTGAACGCGTGATGTCGATGGTTGACTCAGTATTGCTGCTAGTCGATGCCAGGGATGGTCCGATGCCCCAAACCCGTTTCGTGACGCAGAAATCGTTCAGCTATGGCCTAAAACCTATCGTGGTCATTAACAAAGTTGACCGCCACGGCGTGCGTATAGACTGGGTGGTTGATCAGGTCTTCGATCTGTTTGTCAATTTAGGTGCTACCGACGATCAGCTTAATTTTCCTATTGTTTACACATCAGCGCTTAATGGTATCGCAGGTCTAGAATATGAAGAGATGGCCGACGACATGACACCGCTTTTTGAAGCCATTGTGAAACACATCGATGCACCAAAGGTTGATGTTAATGGCCCATTCCAAATGCAGATTTCTCAGCTGGATTACAACAACTATGTTGGCGTTATCGGAGTCGGCCGCATAAACAGCGGCTCGGTCAAACCAAACCAGAACGTGACCATAGTGGACATAGCAGGTAAACCACGCCATGGTAAAGTTGGTCAGATTCTTGGCCATATAGGCCTGCAGCGTATCGAATACAAATTGGCAGAAGCAGGAGATATCATTGCGATCACCGGGTTGGGCGAGTTGAATATTTCAGATACTATTTGCGATCCGGCTAAAGTAGAATCACTGCCGCCACTAAAGGTGGATGAACCGACTGTATCTATGTTGTTCGGTGTCAATACCTCACCCTTCTGCGGTAAAGAAGGTAAATACGTCACGTCCCGCCAAATTCTAGCCCGTTTGCAGAAAGAACTAGTGCATAATGTGGCACTACGTGTGGAAGAAACCGCAGATAATGATAACTTTCTCGTTTCTGGTCGTGGAGAGCTACACTTATCGGTGCTGATCGAGAACATGCGTCGTGAAGGGTTCGAGCTGGCAGTTTCCCGGCCAAAAGTAATTTTTCGCACCGTTGAAGGCGTGAAGCAGGAACCTTTTGAGTTGGTAACGATGGATATTGAAGAGCAGCATCAGGGGCCGGTCATGGAAGCCATTGGTATCCGCAAAGGCGAGATACGTGACATGTTACCAGACAGTACAGGCCGTGTACGTCTAGATTATGTCATTCCAAGTCGTGGGCTAATTGGTTTTCGTACCAATTTCCTTACCATGACATCTGGTACCGGTCTGTTATATTCCACCTTCAGCCACTACGACAATGTGCGTTATGGGGAACTCGGCCAGCGTCAGAACGGCGTGCTGATATCTAATGGCCAGGGCAAGGCGGTTGCGTATGCCCTGTATAGCCTGCAGGACCGCGGTCGTCTGTTACTGAGCCACGGGGCAGAAGTCTATGTAGGCCAGATTATCGGCATTCATACCCGCTCCAATGATCTGACTGTTAACTGTCTAACCGGTAAGAAGCTTACTAACATGCGCGCTTCCGGTACCGACGAAGCAACTACTTTGATACCGGCTATCCAAATGTCTTTGGAGCAAGCACTAGAATTCATCGATGATGATGAATTGGTGGAAGTCACACCCAAATCTATCCGTTTACGAAAACGTTATCTGTCTGAAAACGAACGTAAACGTGCTAAACGCGGCCAGGCCGGCTAGGAAGCACTTTACTGACGACTGACGCTGTTTTTTTATTGCTGTCTCCCTGCGTAGCTGCGCCGTACGCCTGCAGTAGTAAATAACTAGTGAAGGTAAACAACACCAGCAGTTAACCGCACAGGTTAAACCAGGTTAAACAGATAGCCTGAAATGTTCCGATACTACGTGGTTATTATAAATATTAACCACATACCATACTCCGCTTCATCGCTTGGAGATTGGAGAAAAGTCCATAAATCATAAGTGTGGTGAAGTTAAGTGCTATCACTGTTAGTAAAATATCGATGTCTGATTATTTGAATATCGCGATACATAATATAACTTTAGTTGCTAATCAAGCTGTTAATATTGACATAGATAACCAACTGCTATACTGCTCTGGCCATCGAATAGAATACAGAGAACTATTTGTTAGTGCTGCCACTAAATATTTAACGGCATAACGATCGTTATGCCGTTGATATGTTTGGCTACTGTCAACAATAATCTGCTTTTCAGGCAGGCTAACACATCAACGTTATGAATAAATTTTTTGAACAATTTGATTACCCAGTAGTACCCAGTAATTAATGGATGAAATGGCATGTATGCTGGTCCTGGAGACAATAAATTTGTTTTAGTGGCACAATATGTGTTGTTTGACCTTTTAACTAATCATGGTAAGTAATATGTCTTCTGGAGTATGATGTGAAAATCCTGGTAGATGAGAATATGCCCTATGCTCAGGAGTTATTTGGTCGTTTGGGCGACGTGCAGGCTGTTGCAGGTAGAGATATTAGCACGCCAGCGCTATCGTTGGCGGACGCACTAATAGTGCGGTCTGTGACCCACGTCGAACGCGCCCTCCTAGCCGGAAGCCGGGTAAAATTTGTGGGTACTGCCACAGCTGGTACTGATCATGTTGATAAAAATTGGCTAGCACAGGCCGGGATTAGTTTTGCTGCTGCACCAGGCGGTAATGCTATCGCAGTGGTGGAGTATGTTTTTCCGCGCTGCTGTGGCTAGCTCAGCGGGATGGTTTCGCTCTGCGCGACAAAATCGTCGGTATTGTTGGCTGGTAAGGAACCGGCGCTGTTGTTAGCGCTCCTGGCGAGAGTTGATATCGGTACTGCTCATATTGCTGGTTATACGCTGGAAGGCAAAGCGCGCGGTACTACGCAGGTCTTTAACGCTTACAGTGCTTTTATCGGCAACGACGCTTATGCGAGTTTAGCAGAACTATTGCCACCGCCAGCGGTGGAAAGTATCCGTCTGCGCGGCGCTATTGACGAAGAAGCGCTGCGCCGGTTAGCGCATCTAGTCTATGATTTGCGGCGTGATGACCGGCAGCTGCGTCAAGTTTCTGGCCGATTTGGTGCCTTTGATCAATTGCGTAGACATTATTCTCAGCGTAGAGAATGGTCATCACTATGCGTGGAGACCGACGATGAAACCAGCGCGGATACTCTGCGGCAAATTGGCTTTCGAGCCAGTTCCGCCGCCATGAAGTATGGTCTTTAAAATGAAGCTAGCACTAGGTATTGAGTATAACGGCAGTGCTTATTCCGGCTGGCAACGCCAGCCGGAAGCGCCGAGCGTGCAGGCTTGCCTTGAGCGCGCGTTGTCGATAGTGGCCAACGCGCCAGTGATAGTCCACGGTGCCGGTCGTACTGATGCCGGCGTACACGCTACAGGCCAGGTGGTCCATTTTGAAACCTGGGTGCGCCGGCCGGAATCGGCCTGGACACTTGGCGTCAACGCCAACCTGCCAGCAGATATTACCGTACGTTGGGTGGTACCGGTGGCAAAAGAGTTTCACGCGCGTTTCAGCGCCACCACCAGATGTTACTACTATGTTATTTATAACCATCGCCTGCGGCCAGCATTAGTAGCACACGGGTTAGCTCACTATGGTCGCACACTGGATGCGACGTTGATGGCGCGCTCCAGTCAATGTTTATGGGGGGAGAACAATTTTACCTCTTTTCGATCCCTTAAATGCCAATCACGCAGCCCCTGGCGTAACGTACATCATTTGCACGTCAAACGCCAGGGGAACTATGTAATGGTGGATATAAAAGCAAATGCTTTTGTTCATCATATGGTGCGTAATATTGTAGGAAGTTTGTTGGAGGTAGGATGTGGTAAACGGCCAGAAAGTTGGATCGCTGAACTACTGTTTTGTCGTGACCGAACGCAGGCTGGCGCCACTGCACAGGCTAAGGGACTTTACCTGGTGGCAGTAGAGTATCCGTCGCGTTTTTCCCTGCCAACAACGCCGCAGTGGGCGTTATTTCCAACTTAATATCTAGCTAGATTAGCAGTAGAGGTAGATAGATCTATTATTTTATTTGACGTTTGAAAATTTTCGCTCGAGCTATAGCTCGGTTTTGAAGCGCTGGTATTCATAACCCCGGGACTGCTATTGCTGGATGAACCAACTGCCAAAATTTCGACATTACGCTCAATCCAGATAAAATAACCCACAAGCTAACTTGTTTGTACGATCGGAGATGAAATTAGTTGGCCTGGTAGTAAGTAATAGTGGGTACCTATGACGCTAGACGCAGCGATATATCGCCGTCAGAATACGCATGGTATTCTCCGTCCTGCTCCAACAATAAGGCTCCATTGGTGTTAATGCCGCTCGAAATACCCCTAATTTCCTGATTGCCAATGATTAATTTTACGGGACAATTATAGAAGTTATCCAACGACTGCCAGCGATTAACAAATGGCGCGAACCCATCACGCTCGAATTGCTGTAGCGTCTGACGCAACGTATTGATCAATTCTGCAACTAGCGCATTGCGATCGATGGTGATGCCAACTTCCTGCAGGTTAATCCAATCCTGATCGATCATATCACTAGCAGAACCGGGCATATTAAGGTTCATACCGACGCCGATCACAAAATGGATGACGTTACCAACCTGACCGGTAATTTCTAACAGTATCCCTGCTAGTTTGCTATTGTTAAGATAAATATCATTTGGCCATTTGACGCGTACTCCTTCGAAACCTAAGCGTTGCAACATCTCTGCGATGACAATACCAACCATGATGCTCAGTCCGCTAGTCGCTGACTGCCCCTGCTCAAAACGCCAATATATGGACAAATAAATATTTTTGCCGAATGGCGATAGCCACTTTCGGCCGCGCCGGCCACGTCCCTGTGTCTGATATTCTGCCGTACAGACGTCGCCAGGTTCTAATATGCCAATACGATCGATTAAATACTGATTGGTGGAATTAATCACCGATATAACCACGAGCCGACCATAAGGTAAGCGCGCCCAGATCGCAGTTTCATCCAATAACTGCAGCGGCTCATGTAAACGGTAGCCTGTCTTAGGTACTGTAATTGTAAGGACCTCTACTCCCCACTCGCGCACTGTTTGAATATATTTGTTAATCTCCGCAAAACTCATTCCAAACAGCGCGCTTAATTTGGCTCCGGAATGAAACTCACCATCGGCCAGCAAGCTTATAAGCTTGAGTGGTATACCTACGTTTTTCATTCTATCACTGCCAACTAATATTGCTATTAACGCCGAAGCTAACTTCAGGCTCCAGCCAGACATCAACTAGTTCGTCAATTTTTCAGCGCACATGGCGCGCCCAACAAGTTAACCAATCTACCTCCGTATGGGTCACTATTATGCGTCTTAACACATCACAATCTTGATAGACGATAGGGGGTAGGTAATTGACCGATCTTTTGGCGAAATATGACGGTAGATGACGGTAACTGCTGTTGCACAGCGCATACTATCTATAGCAAATAGTACTGTAATCATTACTCATTAACCATTTCATGGTTACACCTGATAATTACCATATCCTACATTCCTACATATTATTATCGGAGGAACGAATTAAAAAAAATAACCATACTAACTTTCGAGCTCTTACTGTTATGGATATAATAACCATTCTTAGATCTAGGAACAAGGCAAAGATCATTTATTATAGCCTATTTGGCGCAGCGATATATCGCCGAGCAAATTATGGTCAACCATGTTCATAGTCGTCTCGTCCACCTGCAGGACGGTAGTACAACATCACCCCCGCTACGCTGGTAGTTTTTGCTAGCAAAACACGATCCTGCATCTGGGTAGCTACCGTTAAGGCTTGCTGGTTAGCCTAACTAGGCACCAGAAACAGAACTAGAACTAGCGAATAAACTAAAGATTAAAATTTAACCGCTGGTTTTAGGTTAATGATGGGTTAAGAACAGATTCTGGTTGGTTGCCTGAAAGGCAATTGGTGCCAAAAATACTAGTCGCATGCAGTTAGCCTAAATTTAAGACATTAATACACTTCCGTTTTCGGAAGTACGCTGGTTAATTCATATTTGCACCGGGTTAATTACCGTTTTTGACTCCTAAGCCTACGCTACTATGAGGTAACGTCGATAATTGGTGCGGCATACTCTAGGCATATGTATTGATCATCTTGTGATCATCGTGATGATGAATATCACTGATGTAATGCTTATTAACCTAATTAAGGACCTTGAATTATTATGCTGACATTGACGTTTTTTGTAAAAACGCTAATCGATATTTATATTATGGTGCTGCTGCTACGACTTTGGATGCAATGGACGCACTGCGATTTCTATAACCAATTTTCGCAACTTATCGTCAAAATAACCCAGCCAATTGTTGGCCCATTGCGCAGAATTATTCCTGCCTTCGGCCAGTTGGACACGGTATCGCTGTTTCTGGCATTAATTTTAGCAATGATAAAATTACCGCTACTGACTCTTATTGAAATACGCATACTGATCATTGATATAATTTACTTGATGGTAGGTATGCTAGCTTTTATGAAAGCGGCCGGTGAACTGATGTTCTGGGTGGTTATTGTTCGTTCATTGCTAAGTTGGGTCAGCCAAGGCCGCAGTCCAATGGATGTAGTATTCTATCAATTAAGCGAACCGCTCATGTATCCTATTCGCTGTATTCTGCCTGCCATGGGTGGCATCGACTTTTCGGCGATGGTAGTGATTCTGATCCTATACGCCTTAAATTATCTTGGTATGGATTTGTTCTCTGGCATTTGGTATCGCCTATGATCGACTGCCAGCCGTCTATTTATGACATTCTTGCTGCTGTTGGAAACCTTAAGAGATGCAGAATTTACCGCCACTTAGTCTATACCTACATATTCCATGGTGCGTGCGAAAATGCCCTTATTGCGATTTCAATACCCAAGCAATAAAGGGAAATATACCACATCAGGAATATGTAGATCATATGTTGACGGACTTGGAACAAGATTACTGTCTTACTGACGGTAGAACCGTCAATACCCTGTTCATTGGTGGTGGCACACCGAGTTTGCTGTCGGTCAACGCCCTGCAATCGTTGCTTGCTGGCGTGCGCCAGCGCTTACCTATGGCGCCAGATGCTGAAATTACCATTGAAGCTAATCCGGGCACAGTCGATACTGATCGTTTTGCGGCTTATCAGCAGGCGGGTATCAATCGTATTTCTCTTGGCGTACAAAGCTTCAATCTGGAGAAGCTATCTAGTCTTGGCCGTATCCATGACGCTGAGGAAGCCAGGTTAGCAACGCAGTTGGTGTCTACTCTCGGTCTAAACAATTTTAATCTTGATTTGATGCACGGTCTACCTGGCCAGTCACTTACAGAAGCACTTGATGATTTGGCCCAAGCGATCGTACTAGCACCGTCGCATGTCTCCTGGTACCAATTAACTATAGAGCCAAAAACATTGTTTGGCTTACATCCGCCAGAACTACCAGATGATGATGTACTTTGGGACATCTACCAACGCGGCGACCGGCTGCTCAAGGCAGCTGGTTACTTTCAGTATGAAACCTCAGCCTATGCACAGCTAGGTTTCCAATGCTGCCACAATCTAAATTATTGGCGTTTCGGCGATTATCTTGGTATCGGATGCGGTGCCCACGGCAAGCTGACGCAGTCGAACTGTACGGTTGTGCGGACAGTAAAAACTCAACATCCGCGTGGTTATATGCAGAGTAACTATCTGGCGAAACGTTATCAGGTCGCATCGGCTGATTTACCGTTTGAATATTTCATGAACCGCTTCCGGTTGTTGGAAGCGGTGCCGCGTGTAGAATTCACCAACTTTACAGGGCTTGAGGAACACGTGGTGCGCGCGGCGCTAGATCAGGCGCTGGCCGGCAATTATATCACCGAAAACGATAGCCACTGGCAGGTAACAAAAAAAGGTCAGTTATTTCTCAATTCTTTACTGGAGATGTTTATTTTATAAGGATCTTTTATCAGGCCACGTAAACGTTTAGAACAGCACAACTACGACTAAGCTATGCTGCTCTAACTCATCGCCTAACCTGATACGCCGCCTGAAAGCTGCATCTACATCTACGTACGTGTGTTTACCAATATTCTGGCGGTGCAGAACCAGTTTGACACTCATTCCCACTTAACCACCTTACTAACAACCATGATGGCGATTAATTAACAACACCAGGCTAGTTTGTTGCCTAACAGCATGACCGTAACAAACATGTCAGCTATTATTGGGAGAATGTAGCATTATGAGAAAGATTTATTTAAACTATGTGTTGTTATGCGCCTTGATGACTTCTTGTTTGAATTACCAGCTCATCTGATTGCCCGCTATCCGCAGAGGGAACGCAGCGCATGCCGTTTGCTGTCGCTGGATGGTGAGACGGGCGCTTTGGTGCATCAGGTTTTTACCGATTTAATCAATAACTTGGCTCCTGGTGATTTGTTGGTTTTCAACAATACTCGGGTGATCCCAGCCCGGTTATTTGGCCGCAAAATCAGCGGGGGTAAAATTGAAATCATGGTTGAAAGAATTATCAATGATAAACAAGTGCTGGCACACGTACGCGCTTCCAAGGTACTTAAAGTTGGTACTACGCTACTATTGGGTGATGATAACAGTATCGCCGCCACTATGGTAGCCCGCCATGATTCACTGTATGAACTGCGTTTTAACGACCAACGAGATGTGCTAACGCTACTGGATGAAAAAGGTCATATACCTTTACCACCCTATATTGATAGGCCAGATAACGTCGCGGATAGTACACGTTATCAGACTGTGTACAGTGAACGGCCCGGCGCAGTTGCTGCTCCTACCGCCGGTCTGCATTTCGATGAGTTGATACTAGCGAAGCTACGCGCTAAAGGTATTGAAATGGCTTTTGTAACCCTTCATGTTGGCGCGGGCACCTTCCAGCCGGTGCGGGTTAATAGGATCGAGCAGCATCGAATGCACTCAGAGTATGTTGAAGTGCCGCAAGAAGTAGTTAACGCGGTTTTGGCCTGTAAGGCGCGCGCCAAACGCGTAGTTGCAGTTGGCACCACTTCAGTTCGTTCGCTTGAGAGCGCCGCGGCCGCGGCAGGAGAACAAGTGCTTGCGCCGTTTTACGGTGACACTAGCATATTTATTTATCCCGGTTATCATTTTCGCGTGATTGATGCACTTATTACCAATTTTCACCTGCCGAAGTCAACCTTGATAATGCTGGTATCGGCGTTCGCTGGCTATCACCATACGGTAGCAGCCTACCGTGAAGCGGTAGCGCAGGAGTACCGTTTTTTTAGTTACGGGGATGCCATGTTTATCACCCGTAACCCCACTGCTGCTAATATAGCGCACATGAATTAGTAATTGGTAAAAACTAAGGTGTTTGCAACTTCTGCCGAAGAATTTTGCTCTGTTGTTGGAGGATGGGTGGAATATCAATTATTGAACACTGATAGTAAGGCCCGTCGCGGACGGTTGGTATTTGACCGGGGCGTCGTTGAAACACCGGCTTTTATGCCAGTTGGCACTTATGGCACTGTTAAAGGTATGACACCTACAGAAATAACCGAAACTGGGACGCAGATTCTGCTGGGTAATACTTTTCATCTCTGGCTACGCCCGGGGCAGGCAGTCATTAAACTGCACGGAGATTTACACAACTTTATGCAGTGGCATGGGCCAATACTGACCGATTCTGGCGGGTTCCAAGTATTCAGCCTAAGCAACATTCGCAACATTACCGAAGCTGGCGTGCATTTCCGTAACCTAATTAACGGCAACGATATTTTTCTTAGTCCGGAAAAATCGATGGAAATTCAGTACGATCTTGGTTCCGATATTGTCATGATTTTTGACGAATGTACTCCTTATCCTTCCACTTGGGATTATGCCAAGCGTTCAATGGAAATGTCGTTGCGCTGGGCAGTACGCAGTCGTCAGCGTTTTGACGAACTTGAGAATACCAACGCACTCTTTGGCATTATTCAGGGTGGCATTTACGAACAGTTGCGATATGCATCGATAAACAAACTGGTAGAAATCGGTTTTGATGGTTACGCTATCGGTGGCTTGGCAGTAGGTGAAACGAAAGCGGATATGCACCGTATTTTGGCACATCTGTGCCCACAGATTCCGGCGGATAAGCCACGTTATTTGATGGGTGTTGGTAAACCTGAAGATTTGGTAGAGGGCGTTCGCCACGGTATCGATATGTTCGACTGCGTCATCCCGACTCGCAATGCCCGCAATGGGCAGCTGTTTGTGACCAATGGCGTGGTGAAAATACGTAACGCGCGGTATAAAGATGATGTCGCACCACCAGATGCCGAATGTGATTGTTACACCTGTCGCAATTATAGCCGCGCGTACTTACATCATCTTGACAGTTGCAAAGAAATACTGGGTGCTCGTCTGAATACTATACATAATTTATATTATTATCAGCATTTGCTAAATATTTTACGCCAGGCTATCGCTGATGGTAAATTAGAGCAAGTTGTCGGTGAATTCTATCGCCGTACAAAGATATCTAGTACTAATGGTAGTAATGACACCAATTAAATAACTTTAATATATGATTTATTTGTTGAAGCAGTTTCTGCCCAAGTTGTTCTATTCTATTAACGTCCTGATTTCTTATGAACTGGTAAATAAGTACGAGCAGCAAGATTGCTATGTTGGTTGCTATGTCGGTTAATAATAGCTTGCAAAACTGGATCGATATATTTAGCTCGACCAGCAGCAAGTATTATCATTGTTGCTGAACAAAACCAATCTATGAACGATGGAACGTTAATTATTCCCAATCACAACCATACTACCTGAGGTAAACCTGATGCAGATCGACATTAAAGTTGATACATGCTCCATGGAGGAGCATAGCTGGCGAGGTCTGACGCTAACAGATGCCGCCGCCCGGCAGATCAAGCTGCTCGTTGGAAATGACCCATCTATGCTAGGGTTAAGGTTGAGCGTGAAACAGTCTGGCTGCGCTGGTTTCAGCTATGTGGTGGCAAAGGCAACGCGGTATAATAATAACGACGTAGTTTACGAGCAATCTGGCGCCAGATTGTATGTCCCGCTGAAGGCAATGCAGTTCCTTGACGGCACGGAACTAGACTACGTTCAGGAAGGACTAAATTCAGTATTTAAATTTAACAATCCTAAAGCTCAGCACGCCTGTGGGTGCGGCGAAAGCTTTAGCCTGGGAGTGATCAAGCATCATGGCAAGAAGCACAACTGACACCACTGCAGCTACTGAAGCAACTAAAATTTGGGAAAAAAAATATCGCTATAAAGAAGGATTCTTTACCCAACTAGCAACGGAAGAACTGGCTTACGGCATCAGCGAAGATGTAGTACGTGCCATCTCTGCGAAACGCGCTGAACCTGGGTGGATGCTGGAATTGCGTCTTAATGCCTATAGCGCCTGGTTGAACATGGAAGAACCACACTGGCTGAAAGCACATTATCACCCTATAGACTATAATGCTTACAGCTACTATTCCGCGCCGTACTGCGATGCTGGCGACGATGCTTGCTGGTCACAGTACGATGCCACTCGGTCCAGAGCGGACGGGGCGAAATCCTATCTGACCGATGAAGTGGAAAAGACCTTTAATAAACTAGGTGTGCCGGTACGCGAAGGCAACAATATCGCGGTAGATGCTATTTTCGATTCTGTGTCGGTTTCTACTACCTATCGCGATAAGCTGGCTGAACATGGAATTATTTTTTGTTCCTTTGGCGAAGCAATTCATAAACACCCGGAACTGGTGCGCCAATATCTTGGCAGTGTGGTACCTGCTAACGATAACTTCTTTGCCGCGCTAAACTTAGCAGTTGCTTCCGACGGTACATTCGTTTATGTACCAAAAGGCGTACGCTGTCCAATGGAACTGTCAACCTATTTCCGCATTAATGCTGCCAAAACTGGCCAGTTTGAACGTACCATCCTTATCGCTGATGAAGGCAGCTATGTAAGCTATATTGAGGGATGTTCAGCACCGGTGCGCGACAGCTATCAGCTACATGCAGCGGTGGTTGAAGTTATTGTGCTGAAAGATGCAGAAGTTAAGTATTCCACAGTACAAAACTGGTTCGCTGGTAGTGAGACCGAAGGCGGGATTCTAAACTTTGTTACCAAACGCGCACTTTGCGCTAGTGAAAACGCTAAAATGTCTTGGATGCAGTCCGAAACTGGCTCGGCCATTACCTGGAAGTACCCGAGCGTGATTTTGCGTGGTAACCATTCGGTAGGAAAATTCTTCTCGGTGGCGATTACCAACGGCCGCCAGCAGGCGGATACCGGTACCAAAATGATCCATATCGGCAAGAATACACGATCAACTATTATCTCAAAGGGCATTGCTTCTGGCAAGAGCGAAAACACTTATCGTGGGTTAGTGAAGATTATGCCGAACGCCACCAACGCGCGTAACTTTACCCAATGTGATTCTATGCTGATTGGTAGCGAATGTGGTGCACACACTTTTCCTTCTGTTGAAGCTCGTAATAACACCGCTAAGTTAGAGCACGAGGCTACTACCTCTCGTATCGGCGAACATCAATTGTTTTACTGCCGACAGCGCGGTATCAGCAAAGATGATGCTATTTCGCTGATAGTTAATGGATTTTGTAAGGAAGTTTTCTCAGAACTACCGCTGGAGTTTGCGGTGGAAGCACAAAAATTACTGGCTATTAACCTTACACACAGCGTGGGCTGAAGTTGCCGAACCTTGTTTGCGGCTGCTGCTACAGGCAAGGTCAAGAGAAATGAGACATGTTATCGATTAAAGATCTTAACGTCAGTGTAAAAAACAACGTTATTCTCAATAGATTGAATCTAGAAGTAAAATTAGGTGAAGTGCATGCCATCATGGGGCCGAACGGTTCCGGTAAGAGTACCCTGGCCACTACTCTAGCAGGAAGTGAAGATTATGACGTAACATCCGGACAGGTTTTGTTCAAAGGCTGCAATTTACTGGAGCTAGAACCGGAAGAACGGGCCGGTAAAGGAGTTTTCATGGCTTTTCAATATCCGTTAGAAATTCCCGGTGTCAGTAATCAGTTTTTCCTGCAAACTGCAGTCAATGCCGTACGTAAATACCGCAAGCAGTCGCCATTGGACCGCTTCGATTTTGCTGATTTCATAAACACCAAAATTGCACTGCTGCACATACCTGCTGACCTACTAACCAGATCAGTCAACGTAGGGTTTTCCGGCGGTGAGAAAAAAAGTAATGATATTCTGCAAATGGTCGCGTTGGAGCCTGATTTGTGTATTCTGGACGAAACAGACTCAGGTCTAGATATCGATGCGCTGAAAATGGTCACTCATGGGGTTAATACCCTGCAAAATGGCGAACGTTCCTTTATTATTGTTACGCACTATCAGCGTATTCTTGATTACATTCAACCCGATTATGTCCATGTTATGAATCAGGGCCGAATTGTACAATCAGGTGATTTTTCTCTGGTAAAAAAGATTGAGGAACAAGGCTATGGCTGGCTTACTAAATAAACGCAACAATAGTCGTAGTAATATTAGTAGTAATACTGCCGCACTTACACAGTGGCGCCAACTTTTTTTCGACCATAACTGTTCACCATTCACCGATAAATATGCGCATTGGCAGGATGTTGAACGCCTAGGTCTACCCAACGGTCAACATGAGCATTGGAAATACACCCCGCTTGACGGGCTACTTGCTCATAGTTTTACCCCCGCCACTACTAGTTTGGTATCTATCGATGACCTTGATGAGCTTAGTCTGAAGATAGATGCCTGCCGTCTAGTTTTTATCAATGGCAGTTTTGCCCCAACACTTAGTGATAGCCATACTGGCATATGGCAAGTAGAGGTCGAGAAGGGAGCAGCTAGGAGGTCACTGCCTGTCCCTATTCAGCCTGATATGTTCTTACATTTAACCGAAAGTCTGAGCCAGGAAACCACTAATATCCGCCTACCAGCTGGTATGGTGGCGCAACGTCCATTATATTTACTGCATCTTAGTCAGGGTAGCGATGATCAAGCCAATCTTAGTACGGTGCATTACCGCCATCATCTTGAGGTGGGGGCCAACTCACAGTGTCAGGTTATTGAACATTTTGTTAGCATAAACGCCCACGGTCATTTCAGCGGGGCACGAATGTCAATGGCGGTCGACGCCAACGCCCACCTAAGCCATATCAAATTAGCCTTTGAAAGTCGCGCTAGCTACCATTTTGGTCATAACGATATTAGCGTTGACCGAGCTGCTGTGGTACGCAGTAGTACGTTTATTTTAGGTGCTGGTTTAACCCGACATCAAACTAGTGCGCAGCTAAACGGCGAAGGTGCTAATATTGCAATAAACAGTTTGTTGCTACCTTCGGCGGCAGATATCAGCGATACCCGCACCTACCTTGAACACAACCAGGGCCATTGCTTTAGCCGCCAGCTGCACAAGGTAATCGCGCGCGACCATGGTAAGGGTGTGTGCAATGGATTGATTAAAGTGGCGAAAAATGCGCTCAAGACCGACGGTAAAATGACCAATAATAATCTGCTGCTAGACCGAATGACGGAGGTAGCTACCCAACCCAAACTTGAAATTTATGCCGATGATGTGAAGTGCAGCCATGGCGCCACCGTCGGACGAATTGATGAGGAGCAGATTTTTTATCTCCGTTCGCGTGGTATTGCCCGCAAGGAAGCTAAGCAGATGATCATTTATGCTTTTGCAGCGGAAGTTACCGACAGGATTTGTAACGATGTGGTACGTGACACGGTGCTAACGCGCATCGTAGCTGCTTTGCAGGGGATCATGGCATGACCTATCCCATTGTGCGGATCCGGGCTGATTTTCCTATTCTGGCGCGTCAGGTGAATAATCGTCTGCTTACCTATCTCGATAGCGCGACTAGCGCACAAAAACCTAACGCTGTTATCAACTGTGAAATTGATTATTATCGCCACGGATATGCTGCGGTACACCGGGGTATTCATACTTTAAGCAATGAAGTTACAACCCGCATGGAAAACGTGCGTAAACAAGTGGCGCGTTTTATTAACGCAGCGTCGGCAGACGAAATTGTTTTCGTAAAAGGTTCCACCGAAGGCATAAATCTGGTCGCTAATAGCTGGGGGCAGCATAACATGGGGCCTGGCGATAATATCGTTATCACCGAGATGGAGCATCATGCCAATCTTGTTCCATGGCAAGTACTGACGGAGGGAAAGCAGTTGTCGCTGCGCTACATTCCTGTGTTGCCCGACGGTACGCTAGATATTTCCCGACTGCCAACGCTGATTGATGAGCGCACCCGGCTGTGCGCCGTCACTCAAATATCCAATGTACTCGGCACAAGTAATCCGCTGCCTGAAATTATTGCTCAGGTGCGCGCGGCCAGCGAAGCAGTAGTGCTAGTTGACGGGGCGCAGGGCATCATGCATCAGAAGGTGGACGTGCAGGCACTAGACTGCGATTTTTATGTATTCTCAGGCCATAAAATATATGGCCCATCTGGTATTGGTATTCTTTACGCTAAAAAAGCGCTGCTCGATGCCATGCCGCCATGGGAAGTGGGTGGTTCCATGATTCGTACCGTCAGCCTGACCGAGGGCATCACCTTTAACGATGCACCTTGGCGTTTCGAAGCTGGTTCTCCTAATACCGCAGGTATGGTTGGTCTGGGCGCCGCTATAGCATATGTTGAGCAGGTGGGACTTGACAACATTCAATGCTATGAGCATGATTTGATGCACTATATGATCGAAGCGTTGCAGCAAGTGCCGAATCTGACGCTGTACGGACCGGATAATCGCACTGGCGTTATCGCTTTTAATTTGGGACAGCATCATGCCTATGATGTTGGCAGTTTTCTAGACCAATACGGCATCGCTATCCGTACTGGCCACCATTGCGCCATGCCACTGATGGCTTATTTTCAGGTAGCCAGTATGTGCCGTGCGTCTATTGCTATGTACACAGACCAGTATGATATAGACCGGCTGTTGGCCGGTCTGTTGAGAGTGCAACGTTTGCTAGGCTAGTAGGAAAAGATGGTGAAGCTACCTAATAAAGCTATATTTATGCACAATTTTTCTCGCTGCAACAATTGGGAAGAAAAATACTTGTATCTCATCGAACTTGGTGGCCAGTTACCACCGTTTGTTGGCATACGCAATCATGCTCATCTTATAGCTGGCTGTCAAAGCCGCGTATGGATTTTAATGGCGTTCGATGATCATGGTAACATCAAACTGCATGGTGACAGCGATGCAGCCATTGTAAAGGGTCTGATTGCCGTGTTGTTTATTCTTTATCAAGGGATGACGCCAGCTGAAATTATTAACTATGATGTACAGCTATTTTTAGAGAAGCTAGCGCTAACTACGCACTTAACTTTGTTCCGGGCGCAGGGACTGGAAGCAATGGTGCGGGATATTCGCGCCCAGGCAGCGGCGCAGCTGTAATACTTAACGTGATTATATATGTTGTATGTGACGCAGATAGATCAATCATACTTCTTCAGTCATCAGATCACCGTAGGCTCATCGGCGGCTACAACAAACAACACATAACATGGATTAGTTACGCGCTAAGAACGGATTAGTATGGCGCTCGTGGCCAATAGTGGACATTGGACCATGTCCTGGTAGAAAAGTAATGTCATCTGCTAACGGCAGAAGTTGATAATTAATTGAATGCATCAATGTAGCAAGATCGCCTCCTGGTAGGTCAGTTCGGCCAATACTGCCATTAAACAACACGTCTCCCATTAAAATGAATTTTGCCAATTTATTCCAGAACACCACATGCCCCGGAGAATGGCCGGGACAGTGTAGTACCTCGAACGATAACTTACCAACACTAACCTTGGCGCCATCCGTTAACCATCGATCAGGTATCAATGGCTGGATACGTTCTATGCCAAACATTTGACACTGACCGGGGATACTAGCCATTAGTGTTTCATCGTCGCGATGAGAACCTATAATAGGTACATGATAAAAAGCTGCTAATTCGTTAGCAGCGCCTACATGATCAAGATGGCCGTGAGTAAGCCATATTTCTTTTACCGTCACCCCTTGTGCCGCCACTTCTTGACGTAACCAATTTGCGTCGCCGCCAGGATCCACTAGCGCTGCTTCTCCAACTTGCTCGCACCAAACTAAAGAACAATTTTGGCGAAATTTTGTGACCGGCATAATGTGATATTTCATGCTTAATCCTGTCTTAAAGTTTGCGTCATATTATCATCATCACTTGTAATCACCGACCGCGACATCATGGATATTTTATCCATACCACAATACTCGCAGCGGTTCGAGAAGTACTATCCGTTCAAGCGGACTAGTAGCGCTACCGCATAATTAAGATAGCTTCCCGTTAGTAGTAAACCAACACATCCAACTTGCAAAGTTATCAGTTAATGGATAGTAATTTTAAAAGCTAGCAAATAGAAGTTTACCCCTACAGCGATTAACAACATCATGGTTATTCTCTCTAATTTGCAATTCTATAGTTGAAATATTATGCTGCGAATTTATGAGTGATATTTTATTTGCCCCCTTCTGCCTCTGACTGGTAGTGCCGGATGGACTGCTCAACTTGCATCAGCAAAAATTGTTCCGCGTCTGCTGGTAGAAGCGCGTATACTGGTAAATACCACCAATTATCGCGCGCAAATGAGTAGCATTTTACTGCGTCCTTCTCGGTCATGAGCAAATATTCATCAGGTGTAGCCAACTTTTCGAGCATGTGCTGCCTATAGGCTTGATGATCACTGAACGCAAATTCCCTTGCGGGAATCACGCCTCTCGCGCGGAGAGTGGCAAAAAAACGCGCCGGATTACCAATCCCGGCCATAGCTACCATCGGCGTTAAGCCTGTGATAGCGCGATGTTCTCCGCTCAGCAAATGTACAGCAGCACCGGCTTCCAGGCGCATCGGTACTTCACCAGAACGAGTATCACCACCGTTGACGATGACCGCCTGTACCTGCCGCAAGCGCTTAGCTCGTTCGCGCATAGGACCTGCTGGTAGCAACCAGCCGTTGCCGAATCTACGTTCACCGTCAATGACTACCCACTCTATATCCCGCCCTAAAGCATAATGCTGCAAACCGTCATCAGTAATAACCACGTCCAGTGGCTGTGCGCGCAGCAGCGCTGCTGCCGCTGCAGTGCGCTGGGGTGCAACCGCTACCGGTACTCCTGTGCGCTGCCAAATTAAAAAAGGTTCATCACCGCACTGTTCGCTAGTACTGCTAACATCTAGCAGCAACGGGTAATGCGCCGAGCGCCCACCGTAGCCACGCGCTATTACACCGACCTGCCAACCACGCTGCTGTAATTTTGTCACTAGCCACAGCACTAATGGTGTTTTGCCGTTCCCACCAGCGGTTAGATTGCCCACTACCACAATCGGCAACGGAAAATGATGAACTGTACGCCAACCGCGTCGATAAATGTAGCGAATAATCGCTGTTATCAGCCCATACAGCCAGGACAATGGTAATAATACAATAGAAATCGGCGATACACCGGACCAAATGCTGGTAATCATTTACCCACCTGTAAACGGTGTAACTGGTAGTAAACCCCATGGCCCGCAATCAGTTCGTCATGATTACCGCGCTCAACAATCCTGCCATCCTCAACCACTAGAATTTCATCAGCTTTTTCAATTGTGGACAAACGATGGGCGATCACCAGTGATGTCCTATTTTTTTGCACAGCATCCAGCGCTTTTTGGATTGTTCGTTCAGATTCAGTATCAAGCGCCGAGGTTGCTTCATCTAGGATAAGAATTGGGCAATCGCGCAGCAGAGCGCGCGCGATAGCGATGCGTTGACGCTGACCGCCGGAGAGTATGACACCGTTTTCGCCTATTACTGTGTCAAGACCCATTTTCATGTTCTCGATGAACTCCATTGCGTAGGCCATGCGAGCTGCGTTTTCGACCTGCTCACGAGAATAGTTTGCCTGGCGGGCATAAGCGATATTGTTAGCGATAGTATCATTAAATAAATGCACGGTTTGGGAAACCAACGCAACTTGGTTACGCAGCGATACTAGCTTATAGGCACGCAAATCGATCCTATCGAGTAGAATTTTGCCTTGTTGTATATCGTAAAAACGAGTTAACAAATGTGCGATAGTAGATTTACCGGAGCCGGAGCGGCCCACCAGCGCCACGGTATTACCCGCTGGGATGGTTAAGCTGATATCTCGTAGCGATGGTGTCTCTGTGCCCGTATAGGAAAAGGTAACATGTTCAAAGACGATCTCACCTTGAACGCGTTCAACTTCTACCGTACCCTCATCTTTTTCTATTTCCATATCGAAAATAGAAAATAACGTCTGGCAAGCAGCAATACCTCGTTGGAACTGGGTATTGACGTTATTAAGAGCTTTTAGCGGTCGCATCAGGGCCATCATGGAAGAAAAGACAACAGTAATAGTACCAGCGGTCAAGGTTTCCATGACCGCTGGTAAACTGGCAGTATACAGAACAAAAGCAAGCGCAAGAGAGATGATCAACTGCATCAGCGGATCGGAGAGCGATGAGGTAGCCACCATTTTCATTTCCTGTTGACGCATGTGGTTACTGACACTGTTAAAATGCTCTTTTTCTAACTTTTTGCCGCCAAAAATCAGTACTTCCTTATGCCCTTTAAGCATTTGCTCCGCGCTGTTTGCAACCTGCCCCATGGTATTTTGCATTTTTTTGCTGATCTGACGGTATCTTTTAGATACCTGCCGGATAGCCAAAGATACCACTGGTATGATCAGAACCAAAATTAGCGACAGTTGCCAATTATGATAGAACATCATCGTGAACAGCCCGATGATAGATGACCCTTCACGAATTACCGTAATCAACGCGTCAGCGGAAGATTCAGCTATCTGTTCAGCATCATAGGTGATACGCGAAAGCAAGGTACCTGTAGACTGCTGATCGAAAAAAGATACTGGCATATCAATAATATGATTGAACAGCAGGCGGCGCATGTCCATCACCACTTTACCCGAGACCCAGGATACGCAATAGTTGGAAATAAAGCCACTTACGCCGCGCAGCAACATCAGGCCAATCACCACCAGCGATATCCAGACAAGAATGTAGGTGCTAGTAGTTTGACCAAATCCGTCATCCAGGAGCGGTTTTAATAGCGATAACATAAAGGTATCGCTGGAGGCATTGAGTATAAGGGCAATAGTCGCAACAATCAGACCTATCTTGAAAGGTGAGATCATCGGCCATAGGCGACGGAAGGTCTGCCAGGTTGATAGATCTTTATTGTTTAGCATGCATTTCAGTGTCCAAACTATAGCGGTTAATTGTACCAAGTTAAATTAACGATGCAAAAATACTCAAGAAACAATAACAAATTGTGATGCCTACAAAGAGCATCATCATCTGGTGGTCTCTTTTAATAGACCTACTGTAAGATTGCGCGCCGTATAAATTACGGTACCGTCACATATTAATTCACCGTCAGCTATACCCATCACAAGTTTTCGGTTAAGCACGCGGCGAAAATTAATACGGTAAGTAACTTTTTTTGCGCTTGGCAAAATCTGCCCGGCGAAGTTAACTTTACCTACGCCAAGCGCGCGTCCTTTGCCTTCGCCGCCAAGCCAGCCTAAATAGAAACCAATTAACTGCCACATAGCTTCCAGCCCCAAACAACCAGGCATCACAGGGTCACGAATAAAATGACAGCCGAAGAACCACATATTAGGTTGAATATCTTGTTCCGCTTCTACAAAGCCTTTATTGTAATAGCCGCCATCTTCGTTCATTTTGACCACCCTGTCTATCATCAGCATATTAGGTGCAGGCAATTGAGGGCCCTTTTCTCCAAAAAGTTCACCACGGCTGGAAGCCAGCAGATCTTCTTTAGTATACACTTCGCATTTATCTACCATATTTCTCTAAACCTTATTATTGAGTACAGCAATCAAATGTACCGACATACAGGCAGCTAGTCATTCCTTGCTCGCTGGTTAAACCAGTTTAACCAGCGGAAGCACCAGGGCAAAAGTTTTTGTTCGCGCAGATAAAAATTAGAGATACGTGCACGGATAGCAGCTAGCAGATTTGGCAGATGGTCATTATCAAAAGACATTGCGGTCAGAATTTCCAACGTGTCATCAATAGTATCAACCGCCCATAGGGAAAATTGTCCCTCACTAACCGCCTCGATAACATCGTCATGCAAGCATAGGTGGCGTACATTTGCTGTTGGCAGTATAACTCCTTGAGCACCGGTCAACGCGCGCGCCTGGCAAAAGGCAAAAAAGCCTTCTATTTTTTCATTGACCCCACCGATTGGCTGTACGTGGCCAAATTGATCAACCGAGCCGGTGACAGCTATTTGTTGATTGATAGGTTTATCCGCCAGCGCACTAATAAGCGCTACCCCTTCCGCCAAAGAAGCGCTGTCTCCGTCAACTTCGCCATAAGACTGCTCGAATACCAGTGAGGCGGAGAAAGGCAGCTGTTGGTCAAGCTTAAGTGCTGACATTAAAAATGCTTGAATGATTAGCATGCCCTTAGTGTGAAGATTGCCGCCAAGTTCAGCTTTGTGTTCGACGTCGTTGATTTCGCCATCGCCAACATGTACTACGCAGCTAATGCGAGATGGTTCGCAGAACGGTAGCGGGTGGCCAGGGAAATCCAACAACGACAGGGCATTGACTTGGCCGACTACATGTCCTTCATTTTCCAACATAATTTGGCTGGCGACGATCTCATATTGCATGCGCTCGCTGAGATAACTCTCTCGCCAGCTACGTTTTTGCTCACTATCGGTAAACGCAGTGGCGGTAAGCTGCTCATGTTTTGAGCCATAATACATCGCCGCCTCTTTCAGGCGTCGGCTGAGCCAATGTGGACACAAAGGCAGCTGATAATGATCGCCGCTATAGCGGATTGCTTGTCGTACAAGCACCGGCCACGCATCTGCACTCAATAGCGGTAATCCATGTTGCTGTGCTAAGGTGTTAACCCATGAGCACCATTTTGCCATCTTATCTGGGCCAATTATGCATAATTCTGACTCAAATTCGCCATACATTGCGAAACTGGTAAGTTCTGGTTCTATAGCATTAAGATCAGCTAAACCTGCACGATTGCCGACTACAATCAGCCGTAAGTTCAGCGGTATCGACGGTACGGCTACCGGTAATGGACGGCTGGTGTTTTCCGGCAACCAATCGAAGCGCTGCTGCAAGATCATATGCTTTAGTCGTAGCCATAGCACAGGCTGGCGTACCAACGCGCGTACGCCAACGATGAGGATGCCACCGTTAGCGCGGTGCACCAGGCCTGGTTGCAAATATAACACATCGCGATAGAAGCGCAGCGCGCCAAATAGCTGCTCATATTCAACCAAAGACTGCCATACGCAGGAAGCACGATCCATATTGGTCGCCGGCTGTGTGCTAACGCCTATATCGGCAACGAGATGGCGGCTACTAACATTTTGACTCGAAGCATCAAGAATCTGTTTAACCGTCTCAGCAATTAGCTGAAAATAATCATTATTCTCTTGTGCCGTCAGAAGCATAAATCGACTAGGCGAGCGTGATGAATTACAAAATTGCATCAATCCGTCCATAAGACGGGCCTGCAGCATGGCCAAAGGGGCTGATAGAGGCGGATAGGGTTGGTTAAATATTGCTGCGAAACAGGCAAGATCGGGCAGCAAATCTGTCCCTTTTAACTTGTTTTTATTGGTCAACATTATACGTCGCTGTTTGGTTAACTGCTGATTATACAAGAAAAGCGTATTCTTCTTTGCTGGTGTTACATACCTGCGGCATCGTTGTAGCCACTTTTCTACGTGAACGTCATTAGTCTAGTAAGCTGCAATGAAGTTTTTTATTAAAACTCATTTGAGTCAGGCTTAATTTATAGCTCAATATATTAGTACAGTGTCGATATCAAGTGCTTTATAAGCTATTTATTCATGCACATAGTGATTATAATTGATATAATTGGAGATATCACCTAACCTTATTAAGTTAGCATCTAAACTTTGGTCAGCTTCCGGTTAATAAGTATGATTTCTCTTTAAGAGGTTTTGATATTTATGGCTTATATAAGCATTGTTTTTGGTAGTGACACTGGTAATACCGAGAATATTGCCAAGATGCTCCAACAAAAACTCGGTACCGAGGTCGCTGATTTATTTGACATTGCTAACAGTAGCGAAAAAGATTTAGAACAGTACGATAGGTTGTTACTAGGTATTCCTACTTGGTATTACGGCGAAGCCCAGTGCGACTGGGATGATTTTTTTCCCCGGTTAGAAAACATTGATTTCAGCAGTAAGATGGTTGCTATTTTCGGTTGCGGAGATCAGGAAGATTATGCTGAGTATTTCTGCGATGCTATGGGTACATTACGGGATATAATTGAACCAAAAGGCGCTACCATGGTCGGCCATTGGCCAACTTCTGGTTATCATTTTCATGCTTCAAAAGGTATGGTCGACGACGCTCACTTTATCGGTTTGGCCATTGATGAGGACCGGCAGCCAGAGCTAACTAGCGAGCGCGTAGATAACTGGATCAACCAAGTTCGTGTAGAAATGAATCTTAGTTAACGCTTGACCGACATACGGCCTCATAGCTCAGTCGCGCTACTTGGTATAATATCATACCATACATAGGTGGTCAGTAGCACTGTTATATGCTGTCTTGTTCACTACCATAGTAGCAACCACAGAAAATTTGTGTAATGCGCACCAATCAATATCAAGTGACCATGAAAGACAACATATACATCAAAGAAGTCGCACCTTAGCGATAATTTCGCACCCTGACGCCGGTAAAACGACAATCAATGCTGTTATTAGGCCAGGAGATTCAACCATCCGGTGCCGTTAATAGCAGCCGCTTCTATCGCCAACATAATCCATCCGACTGGATGGCCATGGAACAACAACGTTGTATTTCTATGTGTATTTATATTACCACCTCTGTGATGCAATTTACTTACCACCAGACGCTGATTTATCTGTTAGATACGCCGAGACATGAAGATTTCTCCGAAGATACTTCTCGCAGACTGCTGTTTGATGGTGATTGATGCCGCAAAATGGGTTGAAGATCGTACCAGTAAGCTAGCGCAACAATTCGCTTCATCTGGCTATCGATGGCGTTGATAACATATCTTATATCGCGACAAGCATGGTCAAGTTGAAGTTTAATCAGGAACGCTACACATATTCATTATATTCATTTACGTCACACAGGAGAAAATTAATGGTAACTATGAGCAGCGCCTAGCCTGGTGGCGTAAGCTGCTTGTACCTACAACAGCAAACTAGGAAGGTTTCAGCAACTAAGCAACATTTTTCCATCTCACGATCTACAAAAATCATCGGACAAACCGTAAACCAGCGAAGCTGAACACTATGTCCACTATGTTGAACACGATGTACTACACTATGTCGCTGCTATCATTATACATATTATAATTGATGCTTTATTTTTTTTTGCGTTTTGTTGGCTCACAGTGCGCTATATTAAACATAACAGGTGGTAGCAAATATCGTTCAGCTGCCAATATCATCGCTTCAATATGTTTTGCCTCCAGCTGACGAATCAACAGCTGGAGGTAAGGATCAGTGCCTTCTCCGGGAACATGGTAATTTCCCTGCCAAGCCTGGATTAGTTTATTCCGGGCTTGAAACTGCCTGCGCTCGTTGCGGTCGATGCTTTTGGTCATTGCATCGTAACTGTTACTTAGCCATGCTCCTCCTGAGCGGGGTAAAAGCAGCAGCGGAGACGACATCCCCTGACAGTAACCAGTAACCATCACCAGCAAAAATGTTTTCGCTTGACAGATGTTCATAGGTGCGAACCGCCACTCGCCGTGCACACCAAACATCCGGCTTTCACCTTCGCCGCCCATGGCGCAGTAAGCTAAGTGTTCTAACCATAGCAGCAGACCATCCCTGGTAGACAACGTGCCTGGACGCCAGCGAAGCAAGCCATTAACTTGTACCCGCTGTAACCAGCCGGATAGCTTTATATCGTTCACGGTCAGAGAAACTTGGAATCTTGGCGTTTCTGGCAATCGCCATGGCCGCACCTTTTCAGATAGTACCATCATCTCCTGGTACTGCTTTGCCAAATACAGCTCGCCGAACGCGCCATCTGGCAATAGACCTGCGGCGCGCCACTGGTGGAATAACTGGGCGATATTTTCACCGTTAATAAGAGCATTTACCAGCTGATCATTGAGTTGATAACGGGTAAAACCGTTGAGATTAAACGGTTCATTAGTCTTCTGTTCAAGCGACTTATAGTGAACAACAGAGAGTGCCAAGCGCTGCACAAACCAGGCGCGAACCGGGTGGTGATAAAAGCGTAGCAGTTCATCTAGGGCCAGCGTGTAGTATGGCTGCGCTTTCAATGGCGCAATAAAATCTGGAATAGGCTTGCCCTTAGCACTAGCAGCCGGCAGCCACTCTTTTGCAAAACTTTGGTGTTCGCTGCCTGGCAGAAAATTTTCCGGCGCGAAAGGCATGCGACTATGCCACTGCAACAGATGCGAGCGTACACGTTTAGCTCTATTTTCAGCATCTACGTACTCATCACCAAGTAGATAAAAACTGTGGGCGATATAATCAATCAGCTCACTAACCAGTACTGAAGGATAGCGCGGGGTATTGTCCTGAATATCACGGCCGATAAAACTAATATACAGCCGCTGCTGTGCAGAAAATAGCGCCTCTAGAAACATATAACGGTCATCATCTCGTTGGCAGCGATCGCCGCTTCGTGGCTGCTGCGCCATCAGATTGAACCAAGCCGGCTGAATTGAGCGCGGGTAGACGCTGTCGTTCATGCCTAGTATGCATATTACCCGGAAAGCAAGAGAACGCATCGGCATCATAGTACAGAAGTTAATAGTTCCCGTCAGAAATTGTTGGCTTAACTGTTCCTGATCCAACCGTGCGGCAAGCTCATACTGCAGTATTGTCACCGGCACCGGTTGGTTATATCCAACCTGCAAGCAGCATTTCAGTACCTGCTGGCATTGATTTGCCAGCAGCGCTAGCGCCGCTTCTGCATCAGCGTCTGGCATGAAGAAATCATTGATTATTTCGCATATGTAATTGATCCAGGCGGCAATGGATCTGGGCTGGGCCAGCAGGTCGCGCCACTTGCGTAGCTGCATCAACAGCTCAGCCAGTTGGCGAATATGCTGGCCAGTAGCGTACATCAGCTCGCTGAGTAAAGTTTCATCCAGTCCCCAACAAATACCTGATTCCTCCATATACTGGCGCAATAGCCGAAGTCCCGGCTCGTTAATCGCAAAGCGTGCTGCTAGCGCTGGGACTTCCAGCAACGCTAGTACCTGGTTGGCGTCAACGTGTTTACATGGTAATTCTAGTATACTGAAAAAAGCTGACAGCACAGGATGAATATGCCGCACCCTCCTGTCAGAAATAGCGAACGGCAGATAGCGCTGCTTGTTGCCGTCATTGCCGAACACAGCCTGGATCGCTGGTGTATAACGTTCAATATCGGCAACCATTACAATTATTTCGCGGGGGCGCAGTGTCTGGTCTTCCACCATCATCGCCAATAGGCTGTCGTGCAGAACTTCCACCTCCCTCTGCGTGCTATGGCAGACATGCAAGCTCAGTGAGCGATCATCTAACCGTAGTGGCCGCTGGTCGTTGCCCTGAGTAAGCGGCTGACCGACAAGACTACTACTAATAACCGTGTGATTTTCAAGCTCTAGAATATCTCTCTGCAGCAGACTCAATAAAGTATTGCCCGCTGGCTCAACAAACGCATCCACCTCTGCAATACCTTCCATCTGCGCTAACAGATAAATATGATCGCGTCCCTGCTTGCCCCAGGCTGCCAGCAGCGGATTACCTATGTGCTGCTGTTCTCCAATAGTGTTAAATAGTGATTCTGCTTGTGCTGGGCGCCTAAATAGTGCTTGCTCTTTCTTCGGTTGTGGATATTGCCAGCGGTGGCGGTGTAACAGACGCCTGAGAACAGCGTGATCAAGAATATCCCCCCAATAATAGCGGCAGGGATTGGTGAACAACAGATGAATGTCGATATGCTTTCCTAATGCTTGAAAAACTTTTAGGTAGGTAGGTGGCAGCGAAGAAATGCCGCAGATAAATACTCTATCTGGCAATCCTGGCGGCCGCATCGTACTGTGCACCAAAGTATGGATAAAACGCTTATAAAGATTGGCGTAATGCCAAAGAGGTTTACCGGCTTGTGCTGTATCATCTATCAATACCCGCCACACAGATGCTTGCCAGCGTTGTGTCTTTTCATGCACGTTAGCAATTAATTTGCCACGTTGCCAATTTTCCAGCCAGTCAGGGCGGTATACCATATACTGTTCGAACAACTCAGCCAACCTGGTGGCGAACTGAAAACATTTACGATGATCATGGTCATCACGCAAATATTCGCTTATTACCTCACAATCTGGCTGCTGGCACAGACGTGGCAGCAGCGCCATAAGTCTCCAGGTAATGTTAGATTTGGCCAATGCGCTTTCTTCAGGAATATTTGGTAGGATGCGAGTAAACATCTGCCAAATGAAGCTCGCCGGCCGTGGAAATTCCAGGTTAGCAGCAATACCGAAATTTGCCGCCAATTCCAACTGTATCCACTGTGCAATACCGTTGCTTTGCACAATAATTACTTCTGGTTGGAAAGGATCGCGCAGCGGCCGGCCAGTGATAAGCGCCGCGGTAATGGTCTTAAGCATATCTAACTGATTAGAATGATAAACGGTTAACATAATGCACAACTTATTGCTAATTGCCAGATTATTGATACAACCGCACTACCAGCTGCGACCTAAACTTAGATAGACCACCGCTTGGTGTAGGCTGGTCGGCGTATTCATGCATTTGACGTGTACGTATCTGTATTTCCAGGGTTTTACTGCGTGGGCCCAATACCACGGTATGAATTAACTGATAGCCGTTTGGTTTTGGTTTGGCGACGTAGTCGTCGAACTTTTACGGCAAATAGTAAAAATTCTTATGCACAATGTTGAGTATAGCATAGCAGTCCTGCAGACGCTGCACTATTACCCGCACCGCGGGTACGTCGAATAGCTAGTTGAATGTTAGCAGCGCCTTGTTCTGCATTTTGCGCCATATACTTATTTATACTATATATGTGTTTCGGCCGACCGTAGATATCGGCCTTCAGCCCTTCTTCCTGCACAGCATCAAGTAATGAAGCGACGATCCATACGCCTATTATGTAATAATGTCTTCATCAGGAGGCAGGTAGCGGAAAAAGAACTCCTCCAGCTCCCACTTAATATGGCCTATGCCGAGGCGGTTAGCGAGCGGGGAATAAATATTGGTGCTTTCTTGTGCAGCTAGCACTTGCTCTTCTGCCGGCGCATCCTTCAACTCGCGCAAATAATCGATACTCTCAGCTAGTTTTATGACCATTCAGCAAATCATCGATGATCGCCAGCAATACTTTTGATGCCATCATCAGTCAATATTGGGGCGGCCTATAAGGCACTATGATTGATGCCTGGGCCATTCTGGCAGTGTCGGTATCGGTGGCGTACTGGACTGTAGACTCACTCACCAGACCATCATCGAGGACAACTGTTTTAGCGGCGCAAGTTACGACATCGTTATCTTCGATCGTTAAAACGGTCAAGTAGTGCATTACGGCGCCTGGTTTATAGCCGCACGTTGATTGTAAAAGGAGATGCATAATACTTGTAGTACAGTTGGTATCAATGAATTATTACGCACTATCGACTATGACTAATACAGCGCTAGCAAATCCGGTCATGATTCAGTCACATAGCTAATGGAACTTAACCTGCCCACATCCATACACCTAGCAGAGCAGCTGCTCAGAGCAGAATGATGGTCGCTATATCTGTTTGATTGGCGCAGGTTGTTCCGCAGCAGCGTCTATTCCTTTTCACAGCCCAAGCTTGCTTCCTATACAGATTTACGTATAATGCGCCGGTTTTTCTGTAGATTATGACTCATAGGCATACTAACTCGTTGGTTTCACGCTGACTATGTGATGGTAAGCCAGCTAACAACATCCCCCACAGGGGTATCTATACCGATTACACTCCCCCCCCGGTTAATCGAAACAAACGGGGTGAGAGGTAGTTTTTTATTATTTATAACTCAATTGGAGCTCTGGTCTCATGCAGAACCAAAGAATCCGTATTCGTTTGAAAGCTTTTGATCATCGTCTGATAGATCAATCAACCGCTGAAATTGTCGAAACGGCCAAACGTACTGGTGCTCAGGTGCGTGGTCCGATACCTCTTCCGATACGAAAAGAGCGCTTTACCATTCTTATTTCTCCGCACGTCAACAAAGATGCGCGCGATCAGTATGAAATTCGTACTCATAAGCGTCTTGTTGACATAGTTGAGCCAACTGAAAAAACTGTTGATGCTCTGATGCGTCTAGACCTGGCGGCCGGTGTAGACGTGCAGATCAGCCTAGGTTAATCAGGTCGTTGAAAGAAAAGATGGAGAGGTTGAAACAATGAAGGGTTTAATAGGACGTAAAATGAGTATGACTCGCATCTTCAACAAAGATGGCGTTTCTATCCCCGTCACCGTTATTGAAATACAAGTCAATCGTGTGACTCAAATTAAAGAACTGGAACACGACGGATACCGTGCAATCCAGGTTACGGTTGGAACCAAAAAAAGCAATCGCTTAACCAAAGCGGAAGCAGGTCATTTTGCTAAGGCTGGCGTTGAAGCTGGCCGAGGCCTGTGGGAATTTCGCGTCCAAGACGATGATCAAGTGAAAGTTGGCCAACTTATCACTGTGGCCATTTTTGCTAATGTAAAAAAAGTAGATGTTACTGGTACATCTAAGGGTAAAGGCTTTACCGGCACTGTAAAGCGCTGGAACTTCCGTACACAGGATGCTACCCACGGTAACTCTTTGTCCCACCGCGTTCCCGGTTCTATCGGTCAGAACCAGACTCCAGGTAAGGTATTCAAGGGTAAAAAAATAGCAGGCCAGCTAGGCAACGAACGCATAACTGTTCAGGGTCTGGACGTAGTTCGTATTGACGTAGAACGCAACCTACTGTTGGTTAAAGGCGCCGTACCGGGAGCCACTGGTGGTGACCTGATAGTTAAACCGGCTGTTAAGGCGTAACGTCGAGGAGATAGTATAATGGAATTGGTATTGAAAGACGCGCAAAACGCGCTGACTGTTTCCGACACTACCTTCGGGCGTGACTTCAATGAAGCACTGGTTAACCAAGTGGTGGTGGCTTACACAGCTGGTGCTCGTCAGGGGACCCGTGGTCAGAAAAATCGTGCCGAGGTTACTGGTTCAGGTAAAAAACCATGGCGTCAGAAAGGTACCGGTCGTGCACGTTCCGGTAGCGTTCAGAGCCCTATTTGGCGTTCTGGTAGCGTCACTTTTGCCGCAAAAACGCAAGATCATAGCCAGAAAGTAAATAAGAAGATGTACCGTGGAGCGCTGAAAAGCATTCTATCTGAACTGGTACGTCAGGATCGTTTAATCGTTGTTGAACAATTCTCGATCGAAGCGCCGAAAACAAAACTGCTAGTACAGAAACTGCAAGAGATGGCGTTAGAAGATGTACTGATTATTACTCGCAAACAGGACAAAAATTTGTTCCTAGCTGCACGTAATATATACAAAGTAGAGTTATGCTACGCCCAAGGTATCGACCCGGTTAGTTTGATCACCTTCGATAAAGTAGTTATAACAGTTGATGCTGTTAAGCAAGTTGAGGAGATGCTGGCATGATTAGTGAAGAACGTCTACTTAAAGTATTGTGCGCGCCGCATGTTTCTGAAAAATCATCTCCAGCGATGGGCAAACACAACACCATAGTCATAAAAGTATTAAAAGATGCGACTAAAAAAACCATCAAAACCGCTGTAAATAAATTATTTGGAATCGAAGTTAATAACGTACGTACCCTAGTGGTCAAAGGGAAAACCAAACGTCAAGGAAAGCTTATCGGTTGTCGTAGCGATTGGAAAAAAGCCTACATCACCCTCAAAGCAGGAGAGAAATTGGATTTTATTGGCGGCAGCGCAGAGATAAGTCGTAGGAGTAAGAACCATGGCAATGGTTAAATGTAAACCGACATCGCCTGGGAGGCGCCACGTTGTTAAAGTGGTCAACCCTGAGCTACATAAAGGTAAACCATATACTCCATTGCTGGAAAAACTCAGCAAATCCGGTGGACGTAACAACCATGGCCGCATTACTACGCGCCATATTGGCGGTGGTCACAAGCAACATTATCGAATACTGGATTTCAAACGGAATAAAGATGGTATACCAGCATTAGTAGAACGTCTGGAGTATGATCCAAACCGTTCTGCCAACATAGCACTTGTATTATATACCGATGGTGAACGTCGTTATATTTTGGCACCGAAAGACCTTAAGGTCGGTGATCAGATTCAATCTGGTGTCGATGCTGCAATCAAAACAGGTAACGCTCTACCAATGATAAATATTCCTGTCGGTTCCATTGTGCATAACGTTGAAATGAAACCTGGGAAAGGCGGTCAGCTTGCACGGTCTGCCGGTTCTTATGTTCAGATCTTGGCTCGTGACTGTAGCTATGTCACGCTACGTCTGCATTCCGGTGAAATACGTAAAATTCAGTCTGAATGCCGTGCAACCATAGGCGAAGTAGGTAATGCAGAACACATGCTACGTGTACTTGGTAAGGCTGGTGCCAGCCGTTATCTTGGTATACGTATGACCGTTAGAGGTACTGCGATGAACCCGGTAGATCACCCGCACGGTGGTGGTGAAGGTCGTAACTTTGGTAAGCATCCAGTATCGCTGTGGGGTCTGCAGACCAAAGGTAAAAAGACCCGCAGTAATAAGCGTACTGATCATTTCATTGTACGTCAACGTAGCAAATAATATTACATAGGATAACCCATGCCACGTTCCCTCAAAAAAGGTCCATTTATTGACCGGCACTTACTGAAGAAGGTAGAGCAAGCAGCAGAAAGCGGTGACAAGAAACCGATTCGTACTTGGTCCCGTCGTTCAACGATCTTTCCAAAAATGATCGGTTTTACTATTGCTGTACATAATGGTCGTCAACACGTGCCAATTTTTGTCGCCGATGAAATGGTCGGCCATAAACTAGGTGAATTTGCACCGACTCGTAATTATCGCGGCCATGCGGCCGACAAAAGGTCTAAAAACGTTAATAGTAGGTAGGAGGAAGAGATGGAAACTATTGCTCAACAGCGCCACGCTTGTTCTTCTGCTCAAAAAGTTCGCCTGGTTGCTGACCTTATTCGTGGTAAAAAAGTGTCGCAAGCTTTAGAAATTCTCACCTATACCAACAAGAAAGCGGCAGGTTTAGTGAGGAAAGTAGTTGAGTCTGCTACTGCTAATGCTGAACACAACGATGGCGCAGATATAGATGATTTGAAAATAGCTAAGATTTTCATCGATGCAGGCACGAACATGAAGCGCATTATGCCACGTGCTAAGGGTCGTGCCGACCGTATCCTGAAGCGTACCAGCCATATTACTGTGGTTGTTTCTGATAGCTGATAATCTGGAGATTAGCAATGGGACAGAAAATACATCCGAATGGTATTCGACTTGGTATTATTAAAAACTGGAACTCTACCTGGTATGCAAATACGAAAGAATTCGCTAACAACTTGGACAGTGACTTTAAAGTTCGTCAATTTCTGACCAAGGAATTGTCACAAGCTTCAGTTTCCCGTTTGGTTATCGAGCGGCCGGCAAAGAGTATTCGTGTAACTATTCACACCGCTCGTCCAGGTATCGTGATCGGTAAAAAAGGCGAAGATGTCGAAAAACTGCGCAAAATTGTCGCAGATATAGCTGGCGTACCGGCGCAGATTAATATTGGTGAAGTACGTAAGCCGGAACTGGACGCCAAACTGGTTGCCGAAGGCATTTCTTCGCAATTGGAACGTCGTGTTATGTTCCGTCGGGCGATGAAACGTGCTGTTCAAAACTCCATGCGTCTCGGAGCTAAGGGAATTAAAGTGGAAGTTAGTGGTCGGCTGGGTGGTGCTGAAATCGCGCGTACTGAATGGTACCGTGAAGGTCGTGTGCCGTTACACACCCTGCGTGCTGATATCGACTACAATACCTCCGAAGCGCAAACTACTTACGGTGTCATTGGCGTAAAAGTGTGGATCTTCAAAGGTGAAATTTTTGGTAGTATGGTTTCCATTGCACAACCAGACCAGGCTAGTCAACTTAACAAGCAGCAGCGTAAAGGCCGACAGTAAGGAGATTGGCTGATGTTACAACCAAAGCGTACAAAATTCAGTAAGATGCACAAAGGCCACAACCGTGGACTGGCAGCTAGTACGAATGTAAACTTCGGTACTTTTGGCCTGAAGGCTGTTGATCGTGGTCGGTTGACTGCTCGTCAAATCGAAGCAGCACGTCGTGCCATAACACGTGCAGTGAATCGTCAAGGTAAAATATGGATCCGAATTTTTCCGGATAAACCAATAACTGAAAAACCGCTTGAAGTACGCATGGGAAAAGGTAAGGGTAACGTAGAATACTGGGTTGCCTTGATTCAGCCAGGTAAAGTCCTGTACGAAATTGATGGCGTTTCAGAATATATTGCCCGTGTAGCCTTTAAGCTGGCAGCAACAAAACTGCCGATTAAAACAACTTTTATAAATAAAACGGTGATGTAATGAAAGCAAATGATTTGCGTGAAAAAAGTGTTGACGAGCTTAACAAAGAACTGCTATCCCTACTTCGTGAGCAATTTAGCCTGCGCATGCAGGCTGTAAGCGGCCAGCTGCAACGGACTCACCTGTTAAAGCAGGTACGCCGTAATGTTGCGCGTGTAAAGCAGTTATTGACTTCGAAGGCTGGTGTGTAATGATTATTGACAAAACACGTACTCTGCAAGGTCATGTCGTCAGTAACAAAATGGAAAAATCCATTGTTGTGGCCATTGAGCGTTTGGTGAAACACCCACTGTACGGTAAATTCATAAAACGTACAACCAAGCTGCACGTACATGATGAGCACAATGAAAGCAAGATCGACGATATCGTTGAAATAAGAGAATGTCGTCCTATTTCCAAAACTAAGTCCTGGAATCTGGTTCGCGTTGTAGGGAAATTAGTTATGTAAAACTTTCTATTCAGTCAGTTTGTTCTAAACTGAGACACGGCTGATGAGCCGTGGATTTTTTTTCTATCCATCCGCCAAAAACAGTGTTATAATAAAATATAATCATGAATGGTAGGCATTTCTAATGACCTATCTCGTTCATTAGGTATAATGAATAAATAGTTGACATTAGCGGAGTACTAACATGATCCAAGAACAGACTATGCTGAACGTGGCTGACAACTCCGGGGCGCGGCGCGTAATGTGTATCAAGGTTCTAGGTGGTTCGCAACGTCACTATGCAGGCGTAGGCGATATTATTAAAATTACCATCAAAGAAGCTGTTCCTCATGGCAAAGTAAAGAAAGGTGATGTTTTGAAGGCGGTAGTGGTGCGTACCAGGAAAGGTATTCGTCGCTCTGATGGTTCTGTCGTTCGCTTCGATGGTAATGCTTGTGTTTTGTTGCAAAATAACAATGATCAACCTATAGGAACGCGTATTTTTGGTCCAGTGACTCGTGAACTACGTACCGAACGATTCATGAAGATTGTTTCCCTAGCACCAGAAGTACTTTAAGGAGCGCATTATGGCAGCAAAAATCCATCGTGGTGACGATGTTATCGTGCTAACTGGCAGAGATAAAGGTAAGCGCGGTAAAGTTAAAACAGTTCTTTCTACCGGTAAGGTTATTGTGGAAGGTATCAATCTAGTTAAGAAACATCAAAAAGCAATCTTAGCTGTTAACAAACTGGGTGGCATCGTTGAGAAAGAAGCAGCAATCCATCTTTCCAATATTGCTATTTTTAATGCCGCTACCAGAAAGGCTGATCGTGTTAGCTTTAAGCTTGAGGACGGCAAGAAAGTGCGGATATTCAAATCTAACGGTGGAATGATAAAGATTTAGTAATATGAGGTAGATGGTGAAACTGCATGCTTACTACAAAAACGAAATAGTTTATCAATTAATGAAAAAATTCAGCTACCATTCTGTTATGCAAGTACCTCGGGTTGCAAAAATAACTCTGAATATGGGTATTGGTAAAGCCATGGCCGATAAAAAGCTGCTAGATAACGCTGTAGCAGATTTGAGCGCTATTTCAGGCCAAAAGCCTATTATCACCAAAGCACGTAAATCTGTTGCTGGTTTTAAAATCCGTCAAGGCGATCCGATCGGTTGTAAAGTCACCCTGCGTGGCGAGCGCATGTGGGGGTTCTTAGAGCGACTTATTACCATTGTTATACCTCGTATCCGTGACTTCCGTGGTCTATCCGCCCAGTCATTCGATCGTCATGGCAACTATAGCATGGGCGTACGTGAACAAAGCATCTTCCCGGAAATTGACTATGATAAAGTAGATCTGGTTCGTGGCTTGGATATTACCATCACAACCACGGCGACATCAGATAACGAAGGCCGTGCGCTGTTAACAGCTTTTCACTTCCCATTCCGCCAGTAAATTAGGGTTAATGATGGCTAAACAATCCATGAAAGCACGCGAATTAAAACGGGTAAAATTAGCTGCTAAATTCTTTGCAAAACGCGCGGCAATCAAAGCAACTATTTCAAACGTATCTGTTTCCGATGCAGAGCGCTGGGATGCAGTGCTCAAGCTGCAGACGCTGCCTCGTGATTCCAGCCTGTCTCGGCAGCGTAACCGCTGCCGCCAAACTGGTAGGCCACACGCTTTTCTGCGTAAATTTGGATTGAGCCGCATTAAGGTCCGTGAAGCAGCTATGCGTGGGGAGATTCCTGGCCTAAGAAAGGCTAGTTGGTAACTGTTCACCATTGAATCGAATCATAGGAGTAACGAAATATGAGCATGCAAGATCCGATTGCGGATATGCTAACCCGTATTCGTAATTGTCAAAAAGCACAAAAAACTACAACCTCTATGCCTTCCTCTAAGCTTAAATTAGCAATTGCTTCTTTACTAAAAGAAGAAGGCTTCATTGAAACTTACCAAGTTGAAGAAGAAACCAAGCCGACGTTGAAACTAGTACTTAAGTACTTCCATGGTAAGCCGGTAATAGAAAAAATTCAGCGTATTAGCCGCCCTGGCCTACGCATCTACAAGAAAAAACATGCGCTACCAAAAGTTATGGCAGGCATGGGTATAGCGATTATTGCTACTTCTAAAGGCGTAATGACTGATCGGGCAGCGCGTAAGACTGGTATTGGTGGTGAGATTCTTTGCTACGTAGCTTAATTTGGAGAACAGCATGTCTCGTATTGCTAAAGCACCAGTTATTATTCCTGCTGGTGTAGAGGTCACAATCAACGGTCAGGAGATTGTGATTAAAGGTAAAAATGGTGAACTAGCTCGTACTATCCACGAAGCTGTTGAAGTGCAGCATGCTAATAACCAGCTGACATTTGCTCCGCGCAAAAACCATGCTAACGGTTGGGCACTGGCAGGAACTACACGTTCGCTGTTAAACGGTATGGTAATGGGTGTTACCGAAGGTTTTACGAAAAAGCTACAATTAGTGGGAGTAGGTTACCGTGCTGCAGTGATAGGTAATGTGGTGAATTTGTCGTTGGGCTTTTCTCACCCTATTGACCATACCCTGCCCGTAGGCATTACCGCAGAATGCCCAAGCCAAACTGAAATCTTGCTGACAGGCGCTGATAGGCAGGCTATTGGCCAAGTTGCCGCAGATTTGCGTGCCTATCGTCGTCCGGAGCCTTATAAAGGTAAAGGTGTTCGTTATGCCGACGAAGTGGTGCGTACCAAAGATACTAAGAAGAAGTAAAATAACGCTATGGATAATAAAGCAGCTCGTATCCGTCGTGCAACCAGAGCACGACGCAAGTTAAAGGAACTGGGTGCCACCCGCTTAGTGGTACATCGTACCCCGCGTCATATTTACGCACAGGTTATTACGCCAAACAGTTCTAAAGTCCTGGTTGTAGCGTCGACTGTAGAAAAAAATCTCGGGGCAAAAACAGGTACCGGTAACAAATATGCCGCGGCCGCAGTAGGTAAAATGCTCGCGGAACGCGCCCTAGAAAAAGGAATTAAGTATGTTTCCTTTGATCGTTCTGGGTTCCAATATCATGGAAGAGTCCAGGCACTGGCAGATGCTGCCCGTGCTGCTGGCCTTCAGTTTTAAGATAGAGATTTAAAGAGATTGAATTAAGATGGCACACATCGAAAAACAAGCTAGCGAATTGCAGGAAAAGCTGATCTCTGTTAACCGCGTATCTAAAACCGTAAAAGGTGGCCGTATTTTCAGCTTTGCCGCACTGACTGTTGTGGGTGACGGTAACGGCAAAGTTGGCTTTGGCTACGGTAAAGCACGTGAAGTACCAGCAGCTATCCAGAAAGCAATTGAGAAAGCTCGTCGTAACATGATGCATATCATGCTTAACAGTAGCACCCTGCAGCACCAAATTAAAGGTGAACATACAGGTTCAATCGTATTCATGCAGCCAGCTTCCGCAGGTACCGGTATTATTGCCGGTGGTGCAATGCGCGCGGTATTAGAAGTCGCAGGTGTTCACAACGTGCTAGCCAAAGCTTATGGTTCCACTAACCCTATTAACGTGGTTCGTGCAACTATCAATGCTCTTGGTAATATGAAGTCTCCTGACATGATCGCTGCCAAGCGCGGTAAATCAGTTGCTGACATTTTGGATTAATTGACCATGTTACAAACTATTAAAATAATTCAGACTCGTAGTTCCATTGGTCGGCTGCCGAAACATAAGGCAACTTTGGTTGGTTTGGGCCTGCGCCGCATTGGCCATACCGTAGAGCGTGAAAATACTCATGCTATAAGGATGATGGTTAATTTGGTAGCCTACATGGTAAAAGTAGAGGAGTAATAAGAGATGCATTTAAATACTCTATCTTTACCGTCTCGTTCGAGACGACGTGCACCGAAGCGCCTAGGTCGTGGTATTGGTTCTGGCTTAGGCAAAACTAGCGGTCGCGGCCATAAAGGTCAGCACTCTCGTTCCGGCGGCGGCGTACATCGCGGTTTTGAAGGTGGCCAGATGCCTCTATACCGTCGACTACCGAAATTTGGCTTTAAGTCGCGTAAATCTATGGTCACTGCGGAAGTACGCCTGTCAGATTTGACACACATAGAAGGAGAGGTAGTGGATTTAAATGCTTTGAAAGCCGCTAACATCGTTGGTATCCAAACTGAATTTGCCAAGATCATGCTTTCTGGTGAAGTGAAACGTGCGTTTACCGTGCGTAGCCTGCGTGTAAGTAAGGGCGCGTGTGTCGCAATTAAAGCTGCCGGTGGTACAATTGAAGAATAGGTAGCAGATGGCTAAAAAATTAAGGTTAGGCTTTCAAAGCACCAAAGATGGTGGAATAGATGATCTGAAACGAAGATTGTTGTTTGTTATGGGCGCGCTTATTGTTTTTCGTATCGGTTCGTTTATTCCGATCCCTGGTATTGATGGTACCGTACTTATAAAATTACTCGAACAACAGAGAGGTACCATCATTGAAATGTTTAATATGTTCTCTGGTGGTGCACTTAGCCGTGCTTCTCTCTTCACTTTAGGAATCATGCCGTATATTTCGGCATCAATCATCGTTCAGCTACTTACTGTTATTCATCCGACACTGTCAGAAATTAAAAAAGATGGCGAGTTTGGTAGAAGGAAAATTAGCCAGTACACGCGTTATGGCGCGTTGGTATTAGCGATATGTCAGGCAATAGGTATTGCTAACGGTTTACCGCGTATGCCTGGAATGCAAGAACTGATAATAAATCCAGGATTTGCGTTTTACTTGACCGCGGTAGCAAGCCTAGTTTGTGGGACCATTTTTCTGATGTGGCTTGGTGAACAGATTACTGAAAGAAGTATTAGTAACGGTATTTCCATCATTATTTTCGCTGGGATAGTTTCCGGCTTGCCGCCGGCAATAGGCCACACTATAGAACAATCTCGACAGAGCGAGATACCATCCTTACTTATGTTGCTATTGGTTACTGTTCTAGGGTTGGTGATGACTTTTTTTGTGGTGTTAGTTGAACGTGGTCAGCGTCGTATAAGTGTTAACTACGCCAAGCGTCATCAAGGTCGGCGCGTTTATGCAGCTCATGGAACGCATTTGCCGCTGAAATTAAATATGGCCGGAGTTACCCCGACAATTTTCGCTTCAAGCATAATTTTGTTTCCTGCCACGATTGCATCATGTTTTGGAGGCGGCACAGGTTGGGGCTGGTTGTCTGCGATTGCGCTCTATTTACAGCCAAATAAACCACTATATGTGGTATCATATGCGTCCGCAATCATATTTTTCTGTTTTTTTTACACTGCATTGGTGTTTAACCCGCGCGAGATAGCAGATAACTTGAAGAAGTCCGGTGCTTTTGTATCAGGTATGCGGCCAGGAGAGCAAACGGCAAGGTATATCGAAAAGATCATGAACCGACTAACGCTGGTAGGTTCATTGTATATGACATTGATATGTCTAATTCCGGAGTTCATGCGTGAAGCAATGAAAGTTCCCTTCTATTTGGGCGGGACGTCTTTATTGATAGTTGTTGTGGTTATCATGGAGTTTTTGGCTCAAGTACAGACTATGATGATGTCTAGTCGATACGAATCGACACTTAAGAAAGCAAACATGAAAAACTAACACCGTTAATTCGTCAACCAATAATTAGTGATAAGTTACGGGGGGGGGAGCTTAAACAATGAAAGTTTGTACTTCCATCAAGATATTATGTCGTAACTGCAAAATCGTTAAACGTAAAAGTGTCGTTCGTGTTATTTGTAGAGCGGAACCGAAGCATAAACAACGACAAGGCTAAGGAGCTATTTTTATGATGGTGTTGCCATTAAACTTTCTAGGAGTACATAGTGGCCCGTATAGCTGGCATTAACATTCCTGATAATAAACATACCGTTATTGCGCTAACTTCAATTTACGGCATAGGCAAAACCCGCTCGCAGCAAATATGCGCTGCTACGGGTATTACTGAGCATGTTCATATCAGTGAGCTGTCGGAAGAGCAGCTCGACAAACTGCGTGACGCAGTTACAAAGTTTGTTGTTGAAGGCGATCTGCGCCGTGTAGTAACCATAAGTATCAAGCGGCTGATTGAACTTGGTACCTATCGTGGTTTGCGTCATCGTCGTGGTCTTCCAGTGCGTGGTCAACGCACTAAGACCAATGCTCGTACCTGTAAAGGGCCGCGCAAACCGATCAAAAAAATCATCGTGTAGTGAGCACATTAATGACTAAGGCACATATTCATGCACGTAAGCGTGTTAAGAAACACATTTCCGATGGTATAGCTCATATTCATGTATCTTTTAATAATACTATTGTAACTATTACAGATCTTCAGGGTAATACATTAGGGTGGGCTACTGCCGGTGGTTCTGGTTTTCGCGGTTCTCGTAAGTCCACTCCTTTCGCCGCACAGGTTGCGGTAGAACATTGCGCGGAAGCAGTAAAAGAATATGGTATCCAGAATCTGGAAGTGATGGTTAAAGGACCAGGTCCAGGCCGCGAGTCTACCGTCCGCGCGCTAAATGCGGCCGGTTTTCGCATTACAAATATCACTGATGCAACTCCGATTCCCCATAACGGTTGTCGGCCGCCTAAGAAGCGGCGCGTATAACGTTTTATGAATTTATGATGGGAGGCATAATATGGCAAAATATTTAGGTCCTAAACTCAAGCTTAGCCGTCGTGAGGGTACAGATCTTTTCCTAAAGTCTAGCGTTCGCGCTATAGAGTCAAAATGTAAGATTGAGCAACCCCCTGGTCAGCACAGCTCGCGGAAAACACGCTTATCTGATTACGGTAAACAGTTGCGAGAAAAACAAAAAGTGCGTCGTATTTACGGCGTGCTTGAACGTCAATTTCGTAACTACTACAAAAAGGCCGCACGTTTGAAAGGCAATCCTGGTGAAAACCTCTTACAGTTGCTGGAAGGTCGTCTCGATAACGTTGTGTACCGTATGGGATTTAGTGCTACCCGCGCTGAATCACATCAATTGGTTAGCCATAAGTCGATCATGGTCAACAACCGAGTTATCAACGTCGCTTCCTACCAGGTGACTCCGAATGACATTGTCAGTATCCGAAAGAAAGCTCAGACACAATACCGTGTTCGTGCCTCATTAGAACTGGCAGAACAGCAAGAAAAGCCAACCTGGCTTGAAGTAGACGCTACTAAAATGGAAGGAGTGTTCAAACGCATTCCAGAACGTACCGATCTTTCCCCGGATATTAATGAACACCTAATCGTAGAGCTTTACTCGAAGTAATGCTTAGTACCAGTACCAAAGAGAGGACAACATGCATGGTTCTGTGACAGAGTTTCTAAAACCGCGTTTGGTAGAGATCGAGCAAATCAATTCGACGCAAGCAAAGGTGACCCTTGAACCATTAGAGCGTGGCTTTGGTCATACTCTGGGTAACGCACTACGCCGTATTATGCTTTCATCAATGCCAGGTTGCGCGGTGACTGAGGCTGAGATTGATGGTGTACTGCACGAATACAGTACCAAAGAAGGTGTACAAGAAGATATCTTAGAAATTTTACTTAACCTAAAAGGGCTAGCAGTGAGAGTTCAAGGGAAAAAAGATGAAGTTATCTTAACTCTGAATAAAGCCGGCATTGGACCTGTTACCGCCGCCGACATCATCCATGATGTTGATGTTGAAATCGTCAAGCCGAAACAGGTACTGTGCCACCTGACCGATAATCATGCATCTATCAATATGCGTATCAAGGTTCAGCGTGGACGTGGCTATGTTCCGGTTTCGGCACGAATGGCTGCTTCGGATGAGCACCAAATTGGTCGTTTGCTATTAGATGCATGCTATAGCCCTATAGAGCGCATAGCCTACAATGTGGAAGCAGCGCGCGTTGAGCAGCGCACTGACCTCGACCGGCTAGTGATCGAAATAGAAACCAACGGCACAATCGATCCAGAAGAAGCAATACGCCGTGCAGCCACTATTCTGGCTGAACAACTAGAAGCTTTTGTTGACTTACGTGATGTATGTCAGCCAGAGTTGAGAGCATCGAAACCCAAATTCGATCCGCTCTTGTTGCGCCCAGTTGATGATCTGGAATTAACAGTACGCTCTGCTAACTGTCTAAAGGCAGAAGCTATCCATTACATCGGTGATCTGGTACAGCGCACTGAAGTTGAGCTACTTAAAACTCCCAACCTGGGTAAAAAATCGCTGACTGAGATCAAAGATGTTTTGGCTGCGCGTGGGTTATCTCTGGGCGTACGCCTCGAAAACTGGCCGCCGGCAAGTATTAATGATGAATAGATGAATATTAATTCTCATAAAAAGAAAAGGATAAAGTCATGCGCCATCGTAAGAGTGGTCGTCAACTGAACCGCAATAATAGTCATCGTAAGGCTATGTTCCGTAACATGGCAAAATCTTTGGTGCATCATGAACTTATTAAGACAACCTTACCAAAAGCTAAAGAGTTACGACGCGTGGTTGAACCACTGATTACACTTGCAAAAACCGATTGTGTGGCAAATCGTCGTCTAGCATTCGCTCGTACTCGTGATAATGAAATTGTGGCTAAACTATTTAATGAGCTGGGACCGCGTTTTATTAGCCGTGCCGGCGGTTATACTCGTATTCTAAAGTATGGCTTCCGCGGAGGTGATAATGCCCCGATGGCATATATTGAACTAGTTGATCGCGCTAAAACAACTACTCAAGTAATTGGATAAAAATAAAACCCCCGGCAATCCGGGGGTTTTATTTTATAACATCAGCTTCAATTTCAATAACACGTGAATACGTGGTGTTACATCATGTTATTCATACCGCCCATACCTCCTCCTGCATTACCTACGTCAGGTTTATTTTCCTTCGGTAGGTCAGTAACCATGCATTCGGTAGTAATCATCAGACCTGCGACTGAAGCTGCATACTGTAGCGCAGAACGGGTTACCTTAGTTGGATCCAGAATACCCATGTCAATCATGTTACCATACTCTTCTGTCGATGCATTGTAACCAGTGTTACCTTCACCAGCTTTTACTTTATTAGCAATAACTGACGGCTCTTCACCAGCATTAGCAACAATTTGACGCAGCGGTGCTTCCATAGCACGGCGTGCGACCTTAATACCGACATTCTGATCTTCGTTATCACCGCGTAGTTCAGCAATACAGTTTGCTACACGAATCAGTGCTACTCCACCACCAGCGACCACGCCTTCCTCTACTGCTGCGCGGGTAGCATGTAGGGCATCTTCAACGCGCGCTTTTTTCTCTTTCATTTCCACTTCGGTCGCGGCACCGACTTTGATAACAGCAACTCCACCTGCGAGTTTAGCAACTCGTTCCTGCAGTTTTTCACGATCGTAATCAGAGGTAGCTTCGTCGCGCTGCTGGTTGATCTGAGCAACACGGCTAGCAATCAGTTTTTTGTCACCAACGCCATCAATGATGGTTGTAGTGTCTTTGGTAATAACGACACGTTTGGCCTGACCCATATCATCAAGAGTTGCTTTTTCCAGCTCCAGACCAATCTCCTCAGAAATAACGGTACCTGCAGTAAGGATAGCGATATCTTGCAGCATAGCCTTACGGCGATCGCCAAAGCCAGGTGCTTTTACAGCAGCTACTTTAACTATACCGCGCATAGTGTTTACCACTAGTGTAGCTAGCGCTTCGCCTTCAACGTCTTCAGCAATAATTAGTAGCGGTTTACCTGCTTTGGCAACTGCTTCGAGTACAGGCAACATTCCTCTGATATTAGATATTTTCTTGTCGGCAAGTAGAATAAATGGGCTTTCTAGTTCAACGGTACCTGTCTCTGGTTTGTTGACAAAATACGGGGATAGGTAACCACGGTCAAACTGCATTCCTTCAACCACGTCAAGCTCATCTTGCAGACCGGAACCCTCTTCTACGGTTATAACGCCTTCCTTACCAACTTTAGCCATAGCTTCCGCGATCAGAGTACCAACGGTCTCATCGGCATTAGCTGAAATAGTACCAACCTGAGCAATTGCTTTAGAATCGGAACAAGGCACAGATAGTTTTTTCAGTTCTTCTACAGCTGAAATAACTGCTTTATCGATCCCACGCTTCAGGTCCATAGGGTTCATGCCAGCAGCAACAGCCTTCAGTCCTTCGTTAACGATAGACTGTGCTAGCAAGGTAGCAGTAGTAGTGCCATCACCTGCAGCGTCATTTGCTTTTGAGGCAACTTCCTTCACCATCTGGGCGCCCATGTTCTCGAATTTATCTTCGAGTTCTATTTCACGTGCGACTGAAACGCCATCTTTCGTGATAACTGGCGCGCCAAATGATTTGTCCAGTACTACATTTCGGCCTTTAGGACCCAAGGTCACTTTTACCGCGTCGGCCAGCACATTAACTCCGCGAAGCATTTTTACGCGAGCGTCACTACCGAACATTACGTCTTTAGCTGTCATTTTGAATTCCTCTTAAATTCGTTCAGTTCAGATGATTATATGCGCACTACTTCTCAACGACAGCTAAAATGTCGCTTTCGGACATAATAAGCACTTCTTCGTTGTCGATTTTCTCAACCTTTACGCCATATCCGTCATTGAAAACAACGAGATCGCCAACTTTTACGTCTAGCGCTTTCACGTCGCCGGTGTCAAGAATACGGCCGTTACCTACAGCCAGTACTTCACCGCGCGTTGACTTGCCAGCCGCGGCACCAGTCAGCATGATGCCGCCAGCAGACTTTGCTTCAACTTCTTTACGCTTGACAATAACGCGATCATGTAATGGACGAATTTTCATTGAAAGCTCCCCTAGAGAAAGTCAGTGTCAGTTTTTGTTGGATGAACACCAGGCATAGATGTCATGCTCGGCATCATGCCGATTAATATTGGGGCGTTCCGTTAAGCTTCAAGGTTTTTTTTTAAAAAATGCTAAAAAGATTAAATTTTAATCTTTAACATAATGTTTTGTGCCGGTAAGTTCACTTCACGTGCAGATTATGATGACGCTACTCGACCTAGTCGCGTTCAATACTACGCCAGTAAGTAACGTAAATAAACAAAAATTCTTCAGTCTGCTCCACAAAGCTTTCTCAGCTACGCTGCAGATATTGCAATACTAGCGAGCAAAAAAACGTTACTGATAAACTGATAACACGACACGCAACATGGTTGGCAGCACCTCTACGTCGGTTAGGTCTCAGCTAGTTTTTTTCGATACTGCCACCATGGCGGGGCGGATAAGCCGCCCATTAAGAGTATAGCCTTTTTGCATTACCATAATCACTTGATTAGGCTCGTATTCTTCTGACTCCAGCATAGTCATCGCCTGATGTACTTCGGGATTAAACGGTACGAGTGTGTCACCAACGACATCAAGACCAAACTTACGCACAGCGTCCAGCAAGGATTTCAGAGTAAGCTCGATTCCTTCTATAGTTGAAGCTAGCTCGCTATTAGTTTTATCCGACATGTCCAGCGCGCGCTCCAAGTTATCAATTACCGGCAACAGTTCACCAGCAAAACGTTCTAGCGCAAATTTATGCGCTTTTTCAACATCTTGTTCGCTACGCCGGCGTACGTTTTCCATTTCCGCCTTGGCGCGCAGCACGTTATCGCGTTCTTGCTGTTGCGCCTGAACCAACGCTGCCTCTAGTTCGGCAATACGCTCATCTCGATGATCTGCTTCAACATTCTCAGGCTCAGGCATCTTTTCCTTTGCCGTAGTTTCCGCCTGCCGTCCTTGCTCTACCTCTTGTGATTCTTGATCTTCAGGATTGTTTTTTTCTTTACTACTTATCATTAGTGGTCTCCGCGGTTCAGCTTTATGTTCGCTAGCTCGACCATTATGGGGATAAATAGTGATGATTCAAGGTATAACGTCAAATAATGCAGCTCGTCAAATAAGCTTAATGTTGCATAATTTTTACGATAGACAATAATTGGTGTTACATTGTTGGTCTTAGCGGGAATCAATTACATTGGAGCAAGAAAATGATCTGCCTATCAGGTCAGGTATGGACGGCTTGCTGATGATTAGGTAAAGTGCCATTCTGCCTGCCAGTCCAATAAATCTATGGTAGATTATAGTTTGTTGGGCGGGGCGCTGGCTAAGCTGATAAGATACTAAATTTATTCACTGGGATCACCTGTACAAGACTTGTATGACAAAGAAAAAAGAACAAAAACCAGGTTCCGTTATCGCGAAGAACAAACGTGCTCGACACGAATACTTTATTGAACAGGAGTTTGAAGCTGGACTGTCTCTGCAGGGATGGGAAGTGAAGGCGCTGCGCGCCGGCAAGGCGAACATCGGCGATAGCTATGTGCTGCTCAGTCATGGCGCCGCCTATCTTGTAGGCGCTAACTTCCAGCCACTGACAATGGCCTCTTCCCATGTTGTCTGTAACCCCATGCGTACCCGTAAGCTGTTATTGAATAAGTATGAACTTAATTCGTTGTGTAGCCTAGTAAACCGTAAAGGTTATACTATTACTGCACTATTACTATATTGGAAAAACACTTGGGTTAAATTGCAAATTGGCGTTGCGAAAGGTAAGAAAGAGCATGATAAACGCACAGAGATTAAGGAACGTGAATGGCAGCTCGACAAAGCACGCCTAATGAGGCATATTAGCAGATAATAATGTTGCCTACACCTGTGTAAGTGTGCGACAATAAAGCTTACTTGGGGCTGAATACTGGATTCGACGAAATTTGCTAAACTAAAGGTGCATGCCGAGGTGGGGTTTGCCTCGTAAAAAAGCCTCAAAAAGTAATTGCAAACGACTCGCAATACGAATCTGTTGCATTAGCAGCTTAATCAGTCTAATAACCTGAAGATTCCCTTTCTCCCTAGCCTCAGCTCTTAGGACGGGGAGCAAGAAAGGTCAACACTACAAGAGATCGCACCGATGTCTTGCCTGGGGCTGAAGTGTTAAATACTACAAGCAGGCTAGTCTGTTAGTGGTGTGTCAGTCCGCAGCTAACAAGCAAATTAAAAGACTTGACTAAGCATGTAGCGCCGAAGGGGCAGAAATGACGGACGCGGGTTCAAATCCCGCCAGCTCCACCAGTTTATGATAATGTTTGATGACCTGTTATGATCTGAATGGAACAAGCAAACAGCAAAGCAACATTTTTCCCTTCAACCAGGGCTGATTACCTGCTTATGGTTGACGACGATACCTGATCGCAAAACATACATCCAACAGTACACTAAACTTGTGCTTGCGATGTCATGGAAGTTATAATACTAAGACGGAATGTCCATATGATGGAGGCCAAAGGTCATCCAAAGAATTTTATTCGTCACATTATCGACGAAGATCTAGCTTCTGGTAAGACCAAATCAGTACATACCCGTTTTCCACCGGAGCCAAATGGCTATTTGCATATCGGCCATGCAAAATCAATTTGCCTAAATTTTGGTATCGCCCAGGATTATCAGGGCCAATGCAATCTGCGTTTTGACGATACTAATCCGGTTAAGGAACATATAGAATATGTTGAATCTATCAAGTATGACGTGCAGTGGTTAGGTTTTAACTGGAGCGGTGATGTGCACTACTCCTCAGATTATTTCGATAAGCTGCATGATTATGCGCTTGAGCTGATTGAAAAACGGCTCGCCTATGTCGACCAGCTATCGACGGAAGAAATACGCGAGCAGCGCGGTACACTCACGCGCCAAGGTACAAATAGCCCTTATCGTGATCGGAGCGTAAAAGAAAATTTGGAGCTATTTGCCAAAATGCGAACCGGAGAACTAGCAGAAGGCAGCGCCTGCCTACGTGCTAAAATCGATATGGCTTCACCTTGTATGGTGATGCGAGACCCAATTTTATATCGAATAAAATTCGCGGATCATTATCATACCGGCAAAAAATGGTGTATTTACCCGATGTATGACTTTACCCACTGCATCTCAGATGCTATGGAAGGCATTACCCACTCGTTATGCACGCTAGAGTTTCAGGATAATCGCCGGCTGTATGATTGGGTGCTAGATAACATCACCATTAATGTGCATCCAAGACAATATGAATTTTCCCGGCTGAATCTAGAATACTCCATCATGTCCAAGCGCAAGCTAAATATGCTGGTAAAGGCAAAAATCGTCGATGGTTGGGACGATCCGCGGATGCCAACAATTTCAGGCCTGCGACGACGTGGCTATACGGCAACCTCAATTCGTGAATTTTGCCGACGCATTGGTGTGACTAAGCAAGATAATAATGTGGAAATTACTGCCTTGGAAGCATGTATTCGCGCAGAACTGAACGAGCACGCGCAGCGCGCAATGGCGGTGATCAATCCCGTACGGTTAGTGATAGAAAGCTGGCCAGTGGGGTATGAACAATATCTTGCCATGCCAAACCATCCCCACAAGCCAGAAATGGGTAACCGGCAAGTTGCCTTCAGCCGCGAAATCTTTATCGATCATGCCGACTTCAGTGAAAAAGCTAACAACAAGCAATACAAGCGCCTGGTGCTAGGTCAGGAAGTCCGCTTGCGATATGCCTATGTGATTAAAGCTGAACGTATTGAGCAAGACTCCCAAGGCAAAATTACTGCTATCTTCTGCCGCCACGATCCCGATACGCTAGGTAAAGCTCCCGCTAACGGTCGTAAGGTAAAAGGTATAATCCATTGGGTATCAGCCACCAATTGCGTCGCTGCCGAGTTTCGGCTCTATGAACGATTGTTTAGCATTGCAACTCCAGCGGTGGCAGAAGATCTGTTTTCTACGCTGAACCCGCATTCGTTAGTCATCCGTCATGGTTTTGTAGAAGCTAGTGTACCGGCAGCCAATACTAGTGAACCAGTTCAGTTTGAACGCGAGGGATATTTTTGCGCAGACTGCCGCTATTTTAGCCCATCCAATCCGGTTTTCAACCGCACCGTAGGACTACGCGACACCTGGGTTAAGTAAGAGCCAAACTATTTTGCCATTGCCGCATCCTCGCTCTCGGTGGGAGCTGTTAAATGATGCAATTAATCCTATATCAGGTATGGATAGGTGTATCACCATAGTAAAAGTAAAAAAATATGTAAATCTTAAGTCTAGCCAAAAAATAATAACCACACCGGAAATATTTTACTGTTTATCGACTACACACGAATAAAATTTGCACGATAATAAGCCAGTTCTGCTACTGATTCTCGTAGATCATCCAGCGCCCGATGATTATTTTTTTTCTTTAGTCCGACCAAGATTTCTGGTTTCCATCGGCGTACCAGTTCTTTTAGCGTACTAACATCAAGATAACGGTAGTGGAAATAAGCTTCCAGCGCCGGCATATAACAAAACAAAAAGCGACGATCCTGGCCGATACTGTTGCCACAAATAGGCGATTTACCGGCAGGTACCCATTCTCTTAAAAATGCCAGCGTTTGCGCAACTGCAGCATTTTCATCCAGCTTGCTGTGACGTACCCGGTCAACTAACCCGCTGGTGGTATGGGTACGTACATTCCACTCATCCATCAGTGCCAACTTCGCTTCTGGTTGATGTATGGCCAGTACTGGACCTTCTGTCAGAATAACAAGATTAGGGTCGGTTACAAGCGTAGCGATTTCAATAATGCGATCACGCTCGGGATCAAGCCCAGTCATTTCTAGATCGATCCAAATCAGGTTATTATCATTTACCGGCATGATTTTCTAGTAGCAATTGTTCTACGGCTAATTACCTAGCATGATAGCTGTTTAAACGGAAGATTCATCCTCACTAAATACGGTAGGTAAAATTAGTCAAAATAAACTGTCCACAATTCATGTGCAACTAGTATAGCCAAACATCAGCGCCACCTGCAACAGTACGAGCAAGTCATCGCCCAATGGCAGGTGAAAATAATGGATTTTGAGCATTACGCTTAACGTATGGTGATACCGTAGTATAGATCGCCCAGTACCCGTAGCGGAAAATTGCTCTTTTCCTCTCAGGGAGTAATGCTTACCAAATAATTAGCAAGCAGCGATTTTGACCAAATCATTACTTGAAAATAAACTATCCGTAACTGATAATAGCCTCGCTGGTTTAGATACTGTCAGCCAGGCAGTCACCAAACAAAAAACATAGAATGATTATTATGATTAAGACGGCAGCATTACAATTTACCGATGCAGCAGCAAGCCAGGCCCAAAAACTTATCGCGGCAGAAAATAATCCAACTCTAAAATTGCGGGTCTACATTACCGGTGGCGGCTGTAGCGGTTTTCGCTATGGTTTCACCTTGGATGATAAGGTGAACGAAGATGACTTGCTTATCGAGAAACATGGTGTGTCACTAGTAGTCGACCAGATGAGCTTACAATACTTGCTAGGAGGTTCGGTAGACTACAGCGAAGGGCTGGAAGGGTCACATTTTATTGTTTCTAATCTAAAAGCCAAGACTACCTGTAGTTGTGGGTCTTCATTCAGCATCTAACAGCATCTAATTACCTGTTGGTGCCCGGACTTGGAATTGAACCAAGGACACGGGGATTTTCAGTCCCCTGCTCTACCAACTGAGCTATCCGGGCAACGGGCAGCATTAAACATTATTGTCGCGATTTCGTCAACTAGTTTATCTAATCATTACTTGAGACCGTCGTTCGTTTTAAGGTACCTTCCCCCCCCCTGCACGGGTATTTTTTTACAAAATGGTAATCAAGCATCAAGTAGCCAAGACCAGCTACATCTGCTAACCGATGCCGAACCCTAACCAGACCATGAATGATTATAGATCTGTCAGTCAAGCTTTACCAGTTTAGGTGTTATTTGTTTTATTTTATGCCACTTTCCTAGTTAACACTTAATACTCATACTTACTCCGAATAAGCTCGGCTGCCGACCAGCTGTCAACCAGTAATAGTTGCTCGTCAACTTAGTTATTATATAATATACCTGAGCAATGGGATCCACGATCAGTTCAAGTTAGCATATTTTGTGGTGCATTGGTTTCAAATAATTTGCTTGGCTCTTTTATCTGACAGAAACCATAAAAATGAAGGTTGTCTCATTCAATATCAATGGCATACGTGCTCGCCCCCATCAACTGGAAGCGATTATTACTAAACTTCAGCCGGACCTAATCGGTCTGCAAGAAACCAAAGTCAATGACGATCTGTTTCCACTAGAAGCCTTGTCACGTCAAGGGTATAATGCTTATTATTATGGCCAAAAAGGCCAATACGGCGTGGCATTGCTCAGCAGAGAAAAGCTGTTCGCCATACGCCGTGGCTTTAATACCGCCGGCAACGAATCTCAGCGAAGAATTATCATGGCTGATTTAATCACGCCTAAAGGCTTATTAACTGTGGTGAACGGTTACTTTCCCCAAGGTGAAAACCGTTCTCACCCAGTTAAATTCACGGCAAAAGAGCGTTTTTACCACTCTATACAGAAATATATCGAACAAAATCACCAGAGAGAATCTATGTTACTGATCATGGGTGATATGAATATCAGCCCCACAAATTTGGACCTTGGTATCAGCGAAGAGAGTCGTAAACGCTGGCTTCGCACCGGTAAGTGTTCTTTTCTACCCGAGGAGCGAGTATGGATGGAACGTCTGTTGTCATGGGGATTGATAGACACTTACCGCCAGGCCAATCCATTAGGGGATAAGCGCTACTCCTGGTTTAACTATCGTTCGCGCGGTTTTAATGAAAACCGCGGTCTTCGCATTGACCTACTGCTGGCCTCACGACCGCTGGCTGCGTTAATGCGAGCGACTGGTATCGATTATACCGTTCGCGCGATGAACAAGCCGTCAGATCACGCGCCAGTTTGGGCAGATTTCGATGTGTGAATGGTGAATGCATGGCAGTAGTTTGGCGTGCGAACTAACGTTTTCATAAGCTGTTTAGCCAGTTGACGTTATACACCCACAGTATACGGACGTATACTGGCCTGGCTTATATCCACTTATGTGTGCAGATTGCTGGGGATGAGTTATTTCTCTTCCGCCCATTCGCTAAGATCGATTAATTGGCAGCGTTTACTGCAAAACGGCCGGAACTTGCTGTTCTGACTCCATTCTACCGTTTGGCCACAGTTTGGGCAGGTGACGGTGACATTAACCATATCATTGATCATCATAATCGTGGCTCATAATACTAATTACTTGGTTATTGGTTGGCTTTTAACAACCAACCCATTCAAACGACAAGTGGTTTGGTACCACGCCGTTCTCGCGGTAACGGATAGCATAACGGGTTTTATGACCGGCAATGAACTGTTAGCATTTAAAGACAAATTGAACCACTTTCAAAAATATCGATCATATCGGTTAAAAAAAGAAAAAACGTCAGTGATTGCTCTTAATGCTTGAGACCGGTAGAGCTGCTGTAGCAGGAACTATAACCGCACGCAACCAGGTGCGTATTTTTTCATTTAACGGGTGGTCAAACAGCACCATTGTGGCATACATAAATTCAACTCATAGAGAGCATTATTAGTAACTTTATACTCAGAACGCCCGTTATTTTAAAGACATTAATAATATTATTGGCACAAGCAAGTTGTCATTTTGCTCTCTCCCGCAGCTTTCCTGGATAAGGATAAGTTTGTTGGCACTTTGGATTTTATTTAACCATCCATCCATACATACGTAATCCGTACACTGTAGATTAGTACAATAACAGTTCTAATCTGAATAACCATTATTACTAGCTTACAGCTAGTAATTTATTATTGCCAGTTGAGCAGATAGTAGTGTTTCTTCCCAATACGCAACAAGGTATAACGGCCATATAACCTATCAACATCGTTAAAAACATAATCTAAATCTGCCTGTTTTTCCCCGTTTACCGCCACCGCGTTGGAACTGATCATGGTACGAGCCTGCCTGCGCGATTGAGCTAGCTCAGTAGCTACCAGCGCCTGCTGTAAATTAGCCCCTCTCTCAATAACTAACGTTGGCATGCCGTCCTGGGCCAATTGGGTTAAATCATCCTCGGTTAGGTCTGCTAGCTTGCCGGTGAACAGGCTGGCGGTAATGCGCTTCGCCGTTGCCAATCCTTGCTCGCCGTGTACTATGCGAGTTACCTCTTCTGCCAAGACATACTGGGCCAGCGGCGATTTATATCGGTCGCGATCCTCTCGTTCTAGCGCCTCAATAGCTGAAACTGTCATGAAGGTAAAACGCTTCAAGAAGTTGTACACGTCGCTGTCGGCGGTATTAATCCAGAACTGATAGAACTTATAGGGGCTAGTTTTGCGAGCATCTAGCCACACCGTGCCGCTCTCGGTCTTACCAAATTTTGTGCCGTCAGCTTTGGTGATAAGCGGCACGGTCAAGCCATAAACCTTTTGTTGATGCAATCTGCGCGTCAAATCGATACCATAGGTGATATTTCCCCACTGGTCAGAACCACCAATCTGCAGTTTCACACCGTATTGTTTATACAGGCAAGCAAAATCGTAGCTTTGCAATAAACTATAGGCAAACTCGGTAAAAGAGATACCACTATCTTCACGGAAGAACCGCTGCTTTACCGAAGCTTTATTAATCATCTGATTGATTGAAAAATGTTTACCAATATTTAGTAGGAATGTTATCAAGTTCATCGATTCAAACCAGTCATAGTTATTGGCAGCGATGGCGCTGTTGGCGCTGCTGCCAAAATCTAGGAACAGCGATACCTGGCGTTCAATGTTTCTCATCCATTCCTGTACGTTATCCGTGATATTTAGCTTACGCTCGGTCGCTTTGAAACTTGGATCGCCGATCAGTCCGGTGGCGCCGCCTATGAGCACCACTGGCCGGTGACCGGCCAGTTGGAAGCGTTTCAGACAAAGCAAGGGAACCAAATGTCCCAAATGCAAGCTATCGGCGGTTGGATCGAAGCCACAATACAAAGCAATCGGTCCTGCCGACAACTGCTCGGCTAACGCCTGTTCATCAGTGATTTGGGCAATTAGGTCCCGCTCTTGCAATTGTTGTATTAGACTCGCCATAAAAAGATCTCTTTGCAAAGAAAAATTTAACTACCGCCTTAGTATTGCCTAGCAAAATGGGCTAAAATCTTGAGTTATTCTGTTCTGGCATCTCTTAACTAACTGTGTTTGGCTAAATGGCAAAACCATGATTTTTAGGAGTATATGTTGTACATTGCTAAGTGTTTAACGTTCAAGAAATAGTGTAATGTTTTTCACTTAACGTTGGCGGAGAGACAGGGATTTGAACCCTGGAAGGGATACTTCCCTTAACGGTTTTCGAGACCGTCCCGTTCAACCACTCCGGCATCTCTCCTGTTAACTATCGCTATCTATAATGCCCGGTTTTGCAGTATTTTCATAGTATTAATAATCTATTACTAACTATTCTAGTGTAGTGACAACTGAACTACTCCATAATCTGCCTATTTTAAACAATTTAATTATAGGTGCTTGCTTCACAAGCCAATGACTAATAGGAGCTTAAAAGCAATAATTAGGCGGTAAAAAATTTTGCAATGTTGTTGTTTAATGCTGTTATTTGTTGACAACATATTCATTTACCATTACTATTTTCATTTATTATGCTTATTCCTCTGTAGTTCAGTTGGTAGAACGGCGGACTGTTAATCCGTATGTCACTGGTTCGAGTCCAGTCAGAGGAGCCAAATTTAAACACCAAACTTAGGTAGCCTTAAGCAGCGGTTGCTGGTTAAGCTGTTAAGAAGCTCTTTAGTGATGGTCGCTAGCACGCACTGAACTCGCAACAGCTCCTGTATGTTTTATATTATCATCTGTACTCCAGGTTTTTACTTTACCGCCTATGCCCAAGCATAGGCGGTACTGTGTTATCCAGTATTTCCCGCAGTGTTTGATCAGCAAAGATTAAAGATTATTGAGGAACTTGCTATGTCATCATCTTCTCCTCCTATCTCACGACGTACCAGCCGCACGCAGGCAAAGAATTTCATTGATACCCTAACAACAGGCAATGCTTTTCCGAGATCACGCCGCATTTATTTGCAGGGTACGCTCCCGTCAGTCCGTGTGCCGATGCGCGAAATCCAGCTCAGCCCAACAAAAATAGTTGACAACGGCAAGACGCAGTATAAGGATAATGATCCGGTGCTGGTCTACGATACCGCTGGTCCTTATGGTGATCTTATGGTACCTATTGACGTCCGCACTGGGCTGGCGCAGATGCGTGCGCAATGAAGTTGCCGCTGGCCGCGCTATCATTCCCGCCAATATCAACCACCCAGAAGCAGAACCGATGATCATCGGCCGCAATTTTTTAGTCAAGGTCAACGCAAATATCGGTAATTCGGCGATAACCTCCTATATCGAGGAAGAAGTAGAAAAGCTGGTCTGGGCCGACCCGCTGGGGCGCAGATACAGTGATGGATCTATCTACCGGTCGTTATATTCATGAAACTCGTGAATGGATTTTGCGCAATAGCCCAGTGCCAATCGGCACTGTTCCACTGTATCAGGCTCTTGAGAAAGTACATGGTGTAGCGAGCAACCTAACTTGGGATGTGTTCCGCGACACGCTAATAGAACAGGCAGCACAGGGAGTAGACTATTTAACCCTACATGCTGGTGTGCTACTGCGCTATGTGCCGATGACCGCTCGGCGGCTGACTGGGATTGTATCGCGTGGCGGTTCCATTATGGCTAAATGGTGCTTGTCGCATCATCAGGAAAATTTCCTATACACCAATTTCCGTGAAATTTGCCAAATTTGCGCCGCATATGATGTGGCATTGTCTTTGGGGGATGGGTTACGCCCAGGTTCAATTCAAGATGCCAACGATGAGGCGCAGTTTGCCGAGTTTTATACTCTGGGCGAGCTTACCAAAATCGCCTGGGAATACGATGTTCAGGTGATGATAGAGGGACCGGGACATGTGCCGATGCAGATGATTAGGCGCAATATGACTGAACAGCTAACGTCTTGCCATGAAGCACCTTTTTATACGCTCGGTCCGATCACCACCGATATTGCGCCTGGCTACGACCATATCACTTCAGGCATCGGTGCTGCTCTTATCGGTTGGTACGGTTGCGCAATGCTTTGCTACGTTACACCGAAAGAACATCTTGGTTTACCTTCGAAAGAAGATGTCAAACAGGGATTAATTACCTACAAAATAGCCGCCCACGCCGCTGATATTGCCAAAGGTCACCCCAGCGCGCAAATGCGCGATAATGCCATGTCGAAAGCGAGATTTGAATTTCGCTGGGAAGATCAGTTCAATCTCGCTTTGGATCCTGACACTGCCCGAGCCTTTCATGACGAAACACTGCCGCAGGCAGCTGGTAAAATGGTGCATTTTTGCTCCATGTGCGGACCGAAATTTTGTTCGATGCAAATCTCGCATGAGATTCGCGATCAAGCCGCTGCGCAAGCGAAACAGACAATGGAAGAAGGCATGTCTGGTATGGCATCGGCGTTTCTTGAACGCGGCAGTGATATCTATTAGTAAGCTTCTAGTAAGCTTACATAGCTGTGAGTTATGAACGCTAATCATACCTGTGCACCAGTGCCACAAAGAATTGGTCTTTATCCTGTCGTAGATTCGTTGGTTTGGCTGGTGCGCATACTTGATGCCGGCATCAAGACAGTACAATTACGCATAAAAAAACTCAGAGAACCGCAGGTAGCGGCAGAGATCGAAGCGGCGGTCATGCTAGGTCGCCGCTATGAAGCCCGGGTATTTATCAACGATTACTGGCAGCTAGCTATGCATTATGGTGCTTACGGTGTACATCTTGGCCAGGATGATATGTATAGCGCTGACGCTACCGCCATACGCAACGCTGGCTTGCGCCTTGGTCTGTCTGCCCACGACAAGACAGAGATCGTGCGCGCGCTGGTTTGGCAGCCATCTTATATAGCAATCGGTCATATCTTTCCAACTACTACAAAAGTAATGACCTCTGACTATCAAGGGCTGGAGCAGTTGCAGCAGCTGGTCACAGAGCTGCCACCAATTCCCACCGTTGCTATCGGGGGAATAAGTTGTGAACAGGTAGAGGCTGTACTGATGTGTGGGGTGGGAAGTGTAGCAGTGGTAAGCGCTATTACCAGCGCACCAGACTGGCGCCAGGCAATATACGCCTTACAATCTATCATAGCGCAGCAGCATGGGAGCGCGACCATTGGCCGTTGATGCGCCCGCCGGCTGGCCTATCTATGGTTACGTTACTATGGCGCGGAATCGAACAACCATTCCGCGCGAGCAAATGACAATCAGTTGGTTTTGCCGTTCAAGCCGGCGTTCAGAAGTTCAGACAAATTTGTATAAGCATCCTCAGCGGTAATCTGCGCTTCGCCCTGCTGACGATGACGAGTACGTTCCTGATGATAAGCGTAGCCGGTGCCGGCTGGAATTAAACGGCCGACGATCACATTTTCCTTCAGACCACGTAGCTCATCACGTTTACCGGCTACGGCTGCTTCGGTCAACACGCGAGTTGTTTCCTGGAATGAAGCGGCGGATATAAACGACTCAGTTGCTAGCGAAGCTTTAGTAATACCTAGCAGATCGCGCATGTAGGTTATTTCTGCCTTACCTTCTTGTTCCAACTTACGGTTAGTTATCTTGATACGAGAGTATTCAGCCTGTTCTCCTTCCAGAAACTCAGAGCAGCCGCTGCTAGTGATTGTCGCTTTACGTAACATCTGACGAATAATAACTTCGATGTGTTTATCGTTGATCTTAACACCCTGCAGACGGTAAACATCCTGGACTTCTTGGATGATATAGCTGGTTACAGCATGCACGCCACGTAGACGAAGAATGTCGTGCGGTGATTCCGGACCATCGGAAATCACATCACCGCGTTCTACGAGTTCACCTTCAAAGACGTTTAGCTGCCGCCATTTTGGGATCATTTCTTCGTAAGTGTCACTACCATCTACTGGCGATATAACTAGGCGGCGTTTGCCTTTGGTTTCTTTACCAAAAGTAACAATACCGCTTCTCTCTGCCAGAATTGCTGGTTCTTTAGGGCGGCGGGCTTCAAATAGATCGGCAACTCGTGGAAGACCACCGGTAATATCTTTGGTACCGCTAGTTTCCTGCGGTAAACGCGCTAGCGTATCGCCGCTGGTGATTTTTGCGCCATCTTCCAACTGAACTATAGTTTTACCCGGAAGAAAATATTGTGCTGGTATATCTGTTCCAGGCAACCGCACATCTTTGCCGTTAGCATCTATAATACGCAACGCCGGTCGCAGCTCTTTACCGCCGCTGGTACGTTCAGCGGTATCCAGCACCACAATCGAGGATAAACCAGTCAGTTCGTCGGTTTGTCTGGTAATGGTCTGTCCGTCGATCATATCAGTGAAGCGGACGAAACCGTCTACTTCCGTGATTACTGGCATGGTATGTGGATCCCAATTGGCCACTGTTTCTCCACCAATTATCTCGGCACCGTCGCCTTTGGCCATCACGGCACCATAAGGCACTTTATAACTTTCTTTAGTACGGCTGAATTCGTCAATTAGCTTCAACTCGGTATTACGTGAAGTAATCACTAGCTTGCCGCCGCCGTTAACTACAAACTTGGCGTTGCTTAACCTAAGGATACCTTTGTTTCTCACTTGAATACTGGATTCGGCAGCAGCACGGGACGCAGCACCGCCGATATGGAACGTACGCATAGTAAGCTGCGTTCCAGGCTCGCCGATGGACTGCGCGGCTATAACGCCGATAGCTTCGCCTTTGTTCACCAAATATCCCCTAGCTAAATCTCGGCCGTAGCAGTTGGCGCAAACGCCAAAATCCGTGTTACAGGTCACCACTGAACGCACCTTGACGCTATCAACCGAGTTTTCTTCTAGCACGTCACACCAATGCTCGTGTAATAGAGTATTACGCGCCATCAGAAGGTCGGCAGTACCAGGTTTTAGGACTGCTTCTGCCGTTACGCGGCCAAGCACGCGTTCGCGTAGTGGTTCTTTCACATCTCCGCCTTCGATAACCGGGGTCATCACAATACCGGCAAAAGTACCACAGTCATCCTCAGTCACCACCAGATCCTGCGCTACATCAACTAAGCGACGAGTTAGGTAACCTGAGTTCGCGGTTTTCAGTGCCGTATCCGCCAAACCCTTACGTGCCCCGTGGGTGGAGATAAAGTACTGGAGGACGTTTAGACCTTCCCGGAAGTTTGCAGTAATCGGTGTTTCTATAATCGAACCATCTGGCTTAGCCATCAGACCACGCATACCTGCTAGCTGGCGAATTTGCGCCGCCGAACCACGGGCACCGGAGTCAGCCATCATGAAGATGCTATTGAAAGATAACTGCCGCTCTTCCTCGCCGTCACGGTTAATAACTGCTTCGGTGGAAAGATTATCCATCATAGACTTAGCAACGCGCTCGTTGGCAGCGGCCCATATATCTATCACTTTGTTATAGCGTTCACCAGCGGTAACCAGACCTGACTGAAACTGCTCTTGGATCTCGGCCACTTCTGATTCTGCTTCATCAATAATTTCGGCTTTCTTCTCAGGAATAACCATATCATCGATACCGACAGAAGAGCCGGAACGGGCAGCGTAGGTGAAACCTGTATACATAATCTGGTCGGCAAAAATTACGGTTGACTTTAGACCAAGCACGCGATAGCAAGTATTCAGCATCTTGGATATGGCTTTTTTGCCAAGTACCTGGTTAACTAGCGAGAATGGCAATCCCTTTGGCACGATCATCCACAAGATGGCGCGGCCGACTGTAGTATCAACCAGACTGGTGTTTTCCACCCATTCACCGTTATCAATGTTCTCATGCTCGGTGATACGTACTTTAACGCGGGCATGCAGCTTAGCTAATCCTGCACGGTAGATACGCTCCGCTTCTTTTGGCCCGTTTAACACCATACCTTCGCCTTTGCTGTTGACGCGATCGTTGGTCATATAGTAAAGACCCAGCACCACGTCCTGCGACGGCACGATAATAGGCTCGCCGTTAGCCGGAGACAGAATATTATTGGTGGACATCATAAGTGCACGAGCTTCCAACTGGGCTTCTAGTGTAAGTGGAACATGTACCGCCATCTGGTCACCGTCAAAATCGGCGTTGTAAGCAGCACACACCAGCGGATGCAGTTGAATGGCTTTACCTTCAATTAGCACCGGCTCAAACGCCTGGATACCGAGACGGTGCAGCGTCGGCGCCCGGTTCAGCATTACCGGGTGTTCGCGGATCACCTCGTCCATGATATCCCAGACCACGGCTTCTTCGCGTTCCACCATTTTCTTGGCGGCTTTGATCGTCGTGGCAAAGCCACGCAGTTCAAGTTTGCCGTAAATGAATGGTTTGAAAAGCTCAAGCGCCATTTTTTTCGGCAGACCGCACTGATGCAGACGTAGGTAAGGACCAACGGTAATCACCGAGCGGCCGGAGTAGTCGACGCGTTTACCTAGTAGGTTTTGACGAAAACGACCTTGCTTACCTTTAATCATGTCGGCAAGAGATTTAAGCGGACGCTTGTTTGAACCGGTAATAGCGCGTCCGCGCCGACCGTTATCTAGCAACGCGTCTACTGCTTCTTGCAACATACGCTTTTCGTTGCGAACAATGATATCCGGTGCCGCCAGATCCAGTAGGCGCTTCAAACGGTTGTTACGATTGATCACCCGGCGATACAGATCGTTCAGATCAGAAGTGGCAAATCGGCCGCCATCCAGTGGGACCAGCGGACGTAAATCTGGCGGCAATACTGGTAAAACGGTGAAGATCATCCACTCAGGCTTATTGCCGCTTTGCAAAAATGCTTCCATCAGCTTGATGCGCTTGGTCAGCTTTTTATGTTTGGTTTCTGAATTGGTTTCTGCCAACTCTTCGTATAACTGCTTGCATTCATGCTCTAAATCAATATTTTTTAACAGCGATTGGATCGCTTCAGCACCCATTTTGGCTTCAAATTCGTCACCAAATTCTTCCAGCGCGTCAAGATATTGCTCTTCAGTAAGAATCTGATGGGGCGCAAGGTTGGTCATGCCGCCTTCAACTACAACATAGTATTCAAAATATAGCACGCGTTCGATATCTCGTAGCGGCATATCTAGTAGTAAGCCGATACGAGACGGTAGCGATTTTAAAAACCAGATGTGGGCGGTGGGCGCGGCGAGCTCTATATGACCCATACGTTCACGACGAACCTTGATTTGTGTAACTTCAACGCCACACTTCTCACAGATTACGCCGCGGTGTTTCAAGCGCTTGTATTTACCGCATAGGCATTCATAGTCTTTCACTGGTCCGAAAATACGTGCGCAGAAAAGACCATCTCGCTCCGGTTTAAAGGTACGGTAGTTAATGGTTTCAGGCTTTTTAACTTCACCGAAAGACCAAGAACGGATCATATCTGGCGAAGCCAGCGTAATTTTGAGCGCATCAAACTCTTCGTTTTTAATTTGTGCTGTAAGAAATTTAAGTAAATCTTTCACTAATTAGCTCCTGTCGGAGTGGGAAATGTTACACACCTAAAAGCTCATTCGCCCTAATTAACATTATTAACATTGTAAATCGCCCCGATGCAGAACATTAGTGTTCTTCCAGCTCGATATTGATGCCCAGCGAGCGGATTTCTTTTAGTAAGACGTTAAAAGATTCCGGCATCCCTGGTTCCATCATGTGATTACCATCAACAATGTTTTTGTACATCTTGGTACGACCGTTAACATCATCCGACTTAACGGTAAGCATTTCCTGCAAGGTGTACGCCGCGCCGTAGGCTTCCAGCGCCCAAACTTCCATCTCACCGAAGCGTTGGCCACCGAACTGAGCTTTCCCCCCTAGCGGCTGCTGGGTAACCATACTGTACGAGCCGGTGGAACGCGCATGCATCTTGTCATCAACCAGATGGTTAAGTTTCAGCATGTACATATAACCTACAGTAACCTGGCGTTCGAATTGTTCTCCGGTACGACCATCAAACAACGTTATCTGACCTGAGGTCAGCAAGCCACTGAACTGCAGAAGCTCCTTTATTTCTTTCTCTTTAGCCCCATCAAACACTGGCGTTGATATAGGCATACCTTTCTTCAAATTTTCTGCTAGACGCAACACTTCTTCATCGGAGAATGTGTTGAGATCCACCGTCTGGCGCAAGTTGTCACCTAAATTATAGGCCTTCTGGATAAAATCACGCAGTTTAGCAACTTCTGTTTGCTGCTTGAGCATAGTATTGATCTGATCGCCAATACCTTTGGCTGCCATACCCAAATGGGTTTCCAGAATCTGGCCAATGTTCATACGCGATGGTACCCCCAGGGGGTTCAGAACGATATCCACCGGTACGCCGTTTTCATCGTACGGCATATCTTCGATCGGATTGATCTTGGAGATAACGCCCTTGTTACCATGACGACCAGCCATTTTGTCGCCCGGCTGAATTTGACGTTTAACCGCTAGGTACACCTTGACTATTTTCAGCACGCCAGGGGCTAAATCATCACCCTGGGTGATCTTACGGCTTTTGGCTTCCAGCTTCTTCTCGAAATCGTACTTAAGAGCTTCATATTGCGCTGCGAGCTGTTCGAGCTGATTCTGCTTATCTTCATCTGCTAGTTTCAGTTCAAGCCAGTGATCATGGGTTAGGTTGTCCAGCTTATCCGTTTCGATGCCGCCGGAAATCAGAACATCGTGAATACGGGCAAACAGGCCGGCTTCAAATATTTGTAATTCTTCGGTCAAGTCTTTTTTGGCCTGTTTTAGCTGCATATTCTCTATTTCTAATGCCCGCTTGTCTTTTTCTATGCCATCGCGGGTAAACACCTGCACATCAATAACAGTACCGTAAACGCCGTTCGGCACGCGTAGTGAAGAGTCTTTAACGTCGGAGGCTTTTTCACCAAAGATGGCGCGCAATAGTTTCTCTTCTGGCGTCAGCTGGGTTTCACCTTTTGGTGTTACCTTACCTACCAGAATATCACAGCCGGTAACTTCCGCACCTATATAAACTATACCGGACTTATCTAGTTTGGAGAGAGCAGCTTCACCAACGTTAGGAATATCTGCTGTAATCTCCTCCGGCCCAAGCTTAGTATCTCTTGATACGCATGCCAGTTCCTGAATATGGATGGTGGTGAACAGATCGTCCTGTACTACGCGCTCCGAGACCAACATCGAGTCTTCAAAGTTATAACCGTTCCATGGCATAAAAGCGATGCGCATATTCTGACCTAGCGCCAGCTCACCAAGATCTGTTGACGGACCGTCTGCTAGCACGTCACCGCGTTCAACTTGCTCATCCAATGAAACGCAAGGTTTCTGGTTTATACAAGTGTTCTGGTTGGAACGAATGTATTTGGTCAGATTGTAAATATCAATGCCGGCTTCTCCCGGATACATTTCATCCGGATTAACGTTAATTATGATACGTGAGGCGTCCACGTACTGTACCGTTCCTCCTCTTTTAGCCACGGCAGTGACGCCGGAATCAACTGCCACCGCTCGCTCCATACCGGTACCGACTAGCGGCTTTTCAGCACGTATAGTTGGTATCGCCTGACGCTGCATATTCGCACCCATCAATGCTCGGTTGGCGTCGTCGTGCTCCAGGAATGGAATCAGTGATGCGCCGACCGATACCACCTGCTGGGTTGATACGTCCATATAATCAATCTGATCACGGTTAAACAAGCTAGATTCGCCCCGGCTGCGGCAGGTCACCAAATCATCGACAAAACGACCATCTTCGCCAAGGTTGGTATTAGCCTGCGCGATAACGAAATTGCCTTCTTCAATCGCAGAAAGATAATTGATTTCGTCTGTTACCACACCTTTCAGCACACGTCGATAGGGAGTTTCAAGGAAACCGTATTCGTTAGTCTGTGCATATACGGAGAGCGAGTTGATAAGACCTATGTTCGGCCCTTCTGGTGTTTCTATGGGACACACTCGGCCGTAATGGGTTGGATGCACGTCGCGCACTTCAAATCCTGCACGCTCACGGGTTAGACCGCCCGGACCTAGCGCGGAGATGCGGCGCTTGTGGGTAATTTCGGAAAGTGGGTTATTCTGATCCATAAACTGCGACAGCTGGCTGGAACCAAAAAACTCTTTCACCGCAGCTGAAATAGGTTTGGCGTTGATTATGTCCTGCGGCAGTAAAGTATCTATATCTCCTAAAGACAGACGCTCTTTTACCGCGCGCTCCACGCGCACCAGACCAACTCGGAATTGGTTTTCCGCCATTTCTCCCACGGAACGGATGCGGCGATTACCCAAGTGGTCAATATCGTCGACTTCACCTTTACCGTTGCGGATATCGATGAGTTTTTTCATTACGTCAATAATATCGTCCTGACTAAGGATGCCAGAACCTTCGATATTTTCACGTAGCAGCGAACGGTTGAATTTCATCCGTCCTACTGCAGAAAGATCGTAACGATCGTCCGAGAAGAATAGATTGTCAAATAAATGCTCGGCAGTTTCGCGAGTAGGTGGCTCGCCTGGCCGCATCACACGGTATATTTCCACCAACGCACTCAGGCGATCGTTGGTTTGATCAATGCGCAATGTTTCTGAAATATAGGCGCCGTGGTCAAGATCGTTAGTGAACAGAGTCTCAATACGCTTGAAACCCAATTGCATCAGTTTAGCCAAAAGATCTAGATTCAGTGCCATATTTGCTGGCACGATAATTTCACCCGTGTTTTCATCTATGTAATCTTTTGCTACCACTTTGCCAACAATGTATTCGGCCGGCACTACGATCTTATTGACGTGATCTTGTTCTAATTGACGAATATGGCGTGTGGTTATACAGCGTCCTTTTTCAACATAAACGGTGCCGTTGGCAGTAATATCAAATGATGCTGTTTCACCACGTAAGCGCTCAGGTATAAGCTCCATCTGCAGCTTTTTATGGTAAATTTCGTAGACTACTTTCTCGAAGAACGTATCCAAGATCTGGCTAGTACTATAATTAAGCGCTCGCAGAATAATGGTCGCCGGAAATTTTCGGCGGCGGTCTATACGGACGAATAAATGGTCCTTAGGGTCGAATTCAAAATCCAACCAAGATCCTCGGTAAGGAATAATACGGGCATTGTAAAGTACTTTACCAGAGGAGTGTGTTTTACCCTTGTCGCTGTCAAAAAATACGCCGGGGCTACGGTGTAGCTGGGAAACAATCACACGTTCGGTGCCGTTGATGACAAAGGTACCATTGTCAGTCATGAACGGTATTTCGCCCATGTAGACTTCCTGCTCCTTGATATCTTGTACCGTACCAGCCGGTGCTTCGCGATCAAAAGTGATAAGGCGTAACTTCACGCGCAGCGGTACGGAAAACGTTATCCCACGAATCTGGCACTCTTTAACATCAAAAACAGGCTCGCCAAGACGATAACTCACATATTGCAATGCAGCGTTGCCGCTGTAGCTCTGTACTGGAAATATGGAACGAAAAGCTGCTTCCAGCCCGTACTGACCTTCCGGGTCTTGCTCGATAAACTTCTTAAAAGAGTCTAGCTGGATGGAGAGGAGATAGGGAACGTCTAAAACTTGCGGACGTTTGCCAAAATCCTTACGAATGCGTTTTTTTTCGGTATAGGAGTAAACCATATGGTTCCTCAGCTAGCTGATCAATAGACCACGGCTACCATATACTAGGACAGTAACAGTACATGCAACACTATGATCTCCGCAAGGCACTTTACTTAACTAGTTAAACAGTGAAACTAGGTAGCCGAGGCAGTAGTCGGCGAGGGGATAAAATTTAATAGTTTATCAGTAGTGAACGGATTAGCAACACCAATGATCCCCTACAGCGCAAAAAAGGCTGGTAGCTTTTGGCCACCAGCCATCAGCCTAATTCAGGCTGCAACTTATAAGATTAAGTTATTTCACTTCCACTGCAGCACCTGCGTCTTCCAGAGTTCTCTTCAGTGCGTCAGCATCATCTTTGCTCACCCCTTCTTTAAGAGTTACAGGTGCGGATTCAACCGTATCTTTGGCTTCTTTCAGGCCAAGACCGGTAGCTCCACGCAGGGCTTTAATAACAGCAACTTTGTTCGCCCCGATTGCACTCAGCACAACGGCAAATTCAGTTTTTTCTTCTGCCGCTTCAGCGGAAGCAACTTCAGTCACTGCGACCACAGGAGCGGAGGAAACCCCGAATTTTTTTTCCATCATGGATATCATTTCAACCACGTCCATGACGGACATTTCTGCAACCGCGTCCAGAATTTGTTCTTTAGTGATAGACATAGCTAGTATTCCTAGAATTCAGACAGTTTGTTAACATTTGCAATGGCTTTTGCTTTCTAATAGATATAACCGTAAATCATATCGCTGGTTTTTGATCGCACAGTGAAGCTAACGTGCGAACCAGCTCTCCGGCAGAGGCATCTTTCATTACTGACATCATGCGGACGATTGCTTCTTCGTAAGTTGGTAAATTTGCTAGTCGGTCGATCTGCGATGCAGGAATAACTGTTCCTGCAAAGGCGGCAGCTTTAATTTTAAAATTGGGATTTGCTGTAGCAAAATTCTTAAACAGACGAGCTGCTGCGCCTGGATGTGTATTAGAAAATGCAATTAAAGTCGGACCTATAAACGTGTCTTTTAGCCCCTCATACAGGGTGTCTTTCACTATGCGGCACATCAGTGTATTGCGAACAACGCGCATGTAGACACCGGCGGCACGACCTGCTTTACGCAGCTCAGTTATTTTATCTACCGTAATGCCGCTTGAATCTGCAACAACGACAGAAGGCGCGTATTTGGCTAATTCGCTGACTTCAGCAACAATAGTTTTTTTGTCTTGAAGATTTAATGCCATTAGCTTGTATGTACTCCTGGAAGGGGACCACCCCATAATTTAAAGTTAATTTACATACTTTAATCTTGAAATTAAGCTGTCGTCCCTGAAACCGAAAATGTCGGTATTGCATTTACGGTAAACAAGAAACTACTGTAACGCAATAACTAATTTGCTGCAGTTAATAGGCTGCTTTGATCGATTACTACCCCTGCGCCCATGGTGGTGGATAGGCTAACTTTCTTGATGTAAAAGCCCTTGGCTTGTGTTGGTTTAGCTTTTTTCAGCGCCATTAGCAAATATTCCAGATTTTCTTGTAATTTTTCAGACTCAAAGTCAACTTTACCGATTGTGGTGTGGATAATACCGTTTTTGTCGTTGCGATAGCGAATTTGACCAGCTTTGGCCTTTTTAACTGCTTCCGCGATATTAGGGGTGACGGTGCCGAATTTGGGGTTTGGCATCAGACCGCGGGGACCGAGGATATGACCCAGCTGGCTGACAAAACTCATCACTTCCGGAGCCGCAATAACTACGTCGAAGTTGATATCGCCTATTTTGATCTGGTTAGCTAAATCATCCATGCCAACCAGATCAGCACCGGCGGTTTTAGCAACTTCAGCGTTAGTGCCTTGGCTGAAAACGGCCACGCGCACGCGGCGGCCGCTACCGTGCGGTAGCACGGTAGCACCACGGATGTTCTGATCTGATCTGCGTGCATCAATGCCAAGATTAATGGCAACATCGATGCTTTCAACAAACTTAGCTGTAGCTAATTCTTTCAGCAACGCCACTGCCTCAGTAAAGTTGTATTGCTTATTTGAAGCAATTTTATCGCGGATGACACGCTTGCGCTTGGTTATTTTAGACATGATTAATCCTCAACTACCAGGCCCATCGAACGAGCGGTACCAGCAATGGAGTGAGACATCGCTTCAACGTTGGCACCAGTCATATCAGACGCTTTGGTTTCGGCGATTTCACGTACTTGCGCGCTGGTCACTTTTCCAACTTTGCTTTGATTCGGCTTACTAGCACCTAATTTGATGCCGGCAGCTTTTTTCAACAGCACGGCGGCTGGCGGAGTCTTGGTAACAAACGTAAAAGAACGGTCTGAATAAACAGTGATAACAACAGGAATCGGTAACCCTTTTTCAAGGCTTTCGGTTTTAACATTAAAGGCTGTACAGAATTCCATAAGGTTAACTCCTTGTTGACCAAGGGCTGGACCTACAGGTGGACTAGGGTTTGCCATTCCTGCCGCTACCTGCAATTTGACATAGGCTTGCACTTTTTTGGCCATGCAATTTCCTTTTACTTTTATGTTTTATGTGATGATATCGCCAATTAAGGCTTCTCGTAAAATACGATAGGTAGACGTATAGTCTACCATACCAAGACTAACAGTCTTTCTATTTTAACTTTTAACTTAGCACCACGAGCAAAACATGCGGTCAACACTCAGCATTTCTCAACCTGACCGAAGTCAAGTTCCACCGGAGTGGCGCGACTAAAAATAGATACCGATACTTTCAAGCGGCTTTTTTCGTAGTCAACCTCTTCCACCACGCCATTGAAGTCGGCAAAGGGGCCATCGTTAACACGGACCAGCTCACCCGGTTCAAAAATAGTTTTCGGCCGTGGCTTATCTCCAACCTGCTGTAGGCGCTGCATGATCGCTTCTACTTCTTTATCGCTGATAGGTGCGGGACGATCCGAGGTACCGCCGATGAAGCCCATGACGCGCGGTAAACTTCGCACAAGATGCCAACTAGCGTCATTCATCACCATATGCACCAGAACATAGCTTGGAAAAAATTTCCGTTCACTTTTACGCCGCTGGCCGCCACGAATTTCAACAACCTCTTCTGTCGGTACCAGAACTTCGCCAAACAGCGCTTCCATATTGTGAAGTTTGATATATTCGCGTAGGGCTTGCGCTACGCGTCCCTCAAACCCGGAAAACGCCTGAAACACATACCAACGTTTTTGTTGAGCTTCAGACATCTGATAACCTCAGGCTATGTATGAATGATACCACACGAACGAGCAAACCATCCAGTCCCCACAGAATCAGTGAGATTACGGTCGTGACCGCGATGACAATTAACGTCGCATGGAACGTTTCCTGGTAAGTCGGCCAAATTAATTTACGCACTTCGTTACGTGCTTCACGCGCAAACTGAATAAAAGACTTGCCTTTGGCCGTAACTATGGCCCACCAGCCCGCGAGAGCGATAATAACGACTGCTAGTGCTCTCAAGCATAAGCAGTGATAATCGCGGTAACAATAGTTACCAACTATGGTAACTATTAACAGAACAGTGACAACGATTAACCACGTCACCACTTCCCGCCCCCGCGCGCGTTTTGTCGATTTGGTATGTGTACCCATCAAAAACCTGTCAATGAGCCCCTGACTCTAATCGATTCTATCTTACTTATCTCATCATCGGTCGCTTGAAACAGTGGAATATCAGCCTGCATGTACTACTGGTTTAAGCGATAAGTTTAGTCACCACACCAGCGCCAACGGTATGGCCGCCTTCGCGGATAGCAAAACGCAAACCATCGGCCATGGCGATCGGGGCAATCAGGTTGACCACCATTTTAACGTTGTCGCCAGGCATCACCATGTCAACTCCTTCTGGCAGTTCGATGGTACCGGTAACGTCAGTAGTACGGAAGTAGAACTGCGGACGGTAGCCTTTAAAGAAGGGTGTATGACGGCCGCCTTCTTCTTTGCGCAAAATATACACTTCAGATTCAAACTTAGTATGTGGCTTAATCGAACCTGGTTTAGCCAGAACCTGGCCCCGCTCAACGTCGTCACGCTTAGTGCCACGCAGCAGCACGCCCACGTTCTCGCCGGCACGTCCTTCATCCAGTAGTTTACGGAACATTTCAACGCCGGTGCAGGTTGTTTTGGTGGTATTTTTCATGCCAACAATTTCCACTTCGTCACCCACCTTGACGGTGCCGCGTTCCACACGACCAGTAACCACGGTGCCGCGACCTGAGATTGAAAAAACATCTTCGATAGGCAGTAGGAACGGCTGGTCAATGGCACGTTCTGGTTCCGGAATGTAATTATCCAGCGCGTTCGCCAGTTCAATAATTTTTTGCGTCCAATGTTCGTCACCTTCCAGGGCTTTCAGCGCGGAGCCGCGGATCACCGGCGTCTCATCGCCCGGGAAGTCGTACTGAGACAGTAGTTCTCGAACTTCCATTTCCACTAGTTCCAACAACTCTTCGTCTTCGACCATGTCACATTTGTTAATGAACACGATGATGTTAGGTACGCCTACTTGGCGACCTAACAGAATGTGTTCGCGGGTCTGGGGCATCGGACCGTCGGTGGCGGCAACCACCAGAATCGCGCCATCCATCTGGGCCGCGCCAGTGATCATGTTTTTCACATAGTCGGCGTGCCCCGGGCAGTCTACATGCGCGTAGTGATGGCGCGGGGTATCGTATTCAACGTGCGAAGTGTTAATAGTGATACCGCGGGCTTTTTCTTCTGGCGCGTTGTCGATCTGATCAAAGGCACACGCGTTTCCGCCGTAAGCCTTGGCCAGAACGGTGGTGATGGCGGCGGTTAAGGTAGTTTTACCATGGTCAACGTGGCCGATAGTACCGACGTTAACGTGTGGTTTAGTGCGTTGAAACGTTTCTTTAGACATCGCTTGTCCCTCTAAGACACAAACATATCGGTGGTTCAATTAGGCGAAATACCTGCTAATGTTTTGTAAATTCATCCAGAATCAGGAAGGAGACAAAAAGTAGTGGTGCTAATAGGCAGATTCGAACTGCCGACCTCACCCTTACCAAGGGTGTGCTCTACCACCTGAGCTATATCAGCAGATTGGAGCGGGCAGTGGGAATCGAACCCACATCTTCAGCTTGGAAGGCTGAGGTAATAGCCATTATACGATGCCCGCAGCTTGGACTCGGCTACCTGATATTTATTAGGTCTTTTCCCCGGTAGTTCATAACCATTGGCTTTTCCTAATTTGGTGGTGGGGGAAGGATTCGAACCTTCGAAGTCTGTGACGGCAGATTTACAGTCTGCTCCCTTTAACCGCTCGGGAACCCCACCTGATCCTTTGGTGCCGGCAGAAGGAGTCGAACCCTCGACCCACTGATTACAAGTCAGTTGCTCTTCCAACTGAGCTATGCCGGCATTAAGTGTTTCGCATTCTAGGTAGAGCTGATGACCTATGCAACAAAAAAATCGAGAAAATTTCAATTTTACGCAAAAAAAACCAATGTGACGACGTAACCCGCGAACTCTACTACTCTACTAGAAGCAGTTAATACTGCTTATGCAGCAGTATTAGGCAGTATTAGTTAGTTAATAGCATAACTATACTGATGATCATAAAAACCATGCTGGGTAGTAATGCACCGAATACTGGCGGCAGGTTGTATACTAGACCTAATGGCCCGCAGATGTGATCCAAGACGTGAAACAATAAACTGCAACTTATGCCTGTAATGAATCGTACCGCCGGAGGCACGCTGCGCAGCGGTCCGAAAATAAAAGACAGTGCCACTAGCATCATCACCACCACTGAGAAAGGAGAGAAAATTTTGCTCCACAGCTTCAACTGGTAACGTTTGAAGTTCTGCCCACTCTGCTGAAGATACTTAACGTAATTAGCCAACCCAGAGATAGACAATGAATTTGGCAACGCTATTACCCCCAATTTATCCGGCGTCAGATTGGTTTCCCATTCAACGTTTAGGTGTTGCTGACCATTGATTTGATGGCGGTTAGTTAAATTAACTTCTTCCACCTGTGATAGTTTCCAACTGCCATTGTTAAAGTGAGCCGTTGCGGCATAGCGCAGCGACTGTAGCCGTTCTGCTTTTTGATCGAAGTGATAAATATTGACGCCGGCCAGCTTATCATTGCCAACTAACCGCTCGATGAAAATAAAATCATCACCGTCCTTGGCCCATAGACCGTGTTTATTTGACTGCATGGAGCCGACGTTAATTGCTCGGTTGCGGTAATGATAGGCTATTTGCTCGCTTGCTGGAGCTACCCATTCGCCGATGGCCAGGCTCAACAGCACCAGTGCAATGGTTGTTTTCATGACTGAACTGGCTACCTGCAGTTGGCTGAAACCAGCTGCCTGCATTACCACTAGTTCACTGCTGGTTGCCAGAGAACCCAGCCCCAGCAACGTGCCAATTAGAGTAGCCATCGGAAAAAAGATCTCGCTATCCTTGGGCACGCTAAGTAAGGTAAACAGACCTGCGCCCATTACCGAGTAGTCCCCCTGGCCAACTTTGCGCATTTGCTCAACGAATTTGATCAGACTAGATAGCGACACCAGCAGGAACAAGGTCATCATTATGGGATTGAAAATTGTTTTACCAATGTAGCGGTCCAAGACCCTCAACATGAGGGTGCGCCTTTTGGTAGCAGCCACCCACGCAGCCTTCTGATCGGTACGGTGTCCAACACATTCAATATTAGCCCTAGCACTAGAAACAACACATTGGTCAGCCACAGCCAAAACATCGGGTCAAGCTTGCCCTTGGCACTATGATAGCGCAGGGTAATTTGTAGCAAAAAGAACAGTAGATATAGCAGCATTGCTGGTAGTATACGCAGCACGATACTCTGCTGCCGTTGGTTAACTACCGACAGCGGTACCACCATTATGGTCATAATCAACACCGACACAACTAACGTTAGCCTCCAGTGAAACTCAGCGCGCGCCTCCGGCTCAGACGAGTGCCACAGTTGGTGCATTGTCATTTGCTTAGTTTCGATGCTATTCGCCACAGATCTAGAGCCGATCAGCGCTTGATATTTAGCAAAACTAGTAATGCAGAAATCTCGCAGCAAAGCAGTCCCCTCATAGCTAGTACCATTATCCAGCATTAAGATTTGCGAGCCGTCAGACAGCTTGGTCATATGGCCACGGTCTGCCATAATAACGAAAGGGCGAGCATGGCAATTTGGCTTGATCTTTGCCATGAATATATGTTCAAACACTGTATCCTGAACTTTACCCACGAACAGCACCAAATTACCGTTATCGGCTAATTTGAATTGCCCAGCCGCTGTGCTAAGATTAACTTTTGCGTCCGATATTACTATCGCTTGATAACGTGACAAACCGGGTGAAAGCCATATCACATTCACCGCTGCTACTATCGCGTTCATCAAACTGAGCAGCAGCGCCACACGGATCAAAATACTTTTACCAAACCCACAAGCGTATATAACCGTAATTTCATTTGCAGCGTACATACGGCTAAGTATCACTAACACACCAAGGAATAGACTCAAGGGAAGAATTAATTGCACCATTGCCGGCAAACTTAATCCCAGTAAGGCTAACACTACGTTTAGTGGAATATCTCCCTCCACTACTGTGCCTAAAAGTTGTCCCAGTTTTTGGCATAAAAAAACCAACAGCAGGATGAACAGAATGGCGAGCTGGCTTTTAACGGTCTCCCAAACCAGATATCTAGTAATAATCACACTTATGGCGCCTGTAAAAACTTGTTTATTTGTAGAAAGTAGAAAAGATTTAGTAATTTTCATCACTAATCTATCATTGATACTTCTAAAAAACTTACATGTGGTTGATAGCACAGGTTGCTATCACATTATATTTTAATCTTTTGCTGATAAAATATAACCAACATGGAACTTGATAACCGTTTTACGCTGGTGGCCTAGCGATGATTGTTTTTGCCATTAACAGACCAGCCCATTATATCCCGCGCTAATGTTTTTTTTATAGAATTTAATTGGTGAATTTTGTCTGCCTGCTCGGCAGACCGCAGGTTGTTTTTATGTAATTAACTGATTAACTGGCACATGAAAAACGCAACCTTTTATTTACTCAACCAAGCCAGTCTTAACCTCATGGAATGGCTGGCCTGTTATTTTACCGTCGATAAATGGCGGGAGGGCAAACTGGTACTTATCGCCTGTGAGGATGAAGCCCAAGCGCTTAGAATAGACGAAGCGCTGTGGGCGTGCGATCCTGATACTTTCGTACCACATAACCTGACGGGAGAATGCTCGCCATACGGCACGCCAGTAGAAATTTGCTGGCAACAGCGCCGTGGTAGTAACATGAATAGGGAGGTGTTGATAAGCTTGCTGTTGTCGGTCTACGCGGATTTTGCCTCATCGTTTAATGAAGTCATTGATTTCGTTCCGGCTGAAGCAACTTTAAAACAGCTGGCGCGCAATCGTTATAAAACTTATCGTAGCGTTGGCTTCCAATTGACTACGGCAATACCACCAACAAGGTGATTAAAACAAGTATCATGGATAAAAAATACCAGCCCAAAAAGATCGAGCAACAGCTGTATAAGCACTGGGAGCAGCGTGGTTATTTCAAGCCGCACAATGACCACAAGCAGGATAGCTACTGCATCATGATCCCGCCGCCAAATATTACTGGCAGCCTACATATGGGCCATGCCTTCCAACAGACTATTATGGATACTCTTATTCGTTATCAGCGTATGTTGGGTAAAAATACTTTGTGGCAGGTTGGTACAGATCACGCCGGCATCGCGACGCAGATGGTGGTTGAACGCAAAATGGTCGCAGAAGAGGGCAAAAACCGCCACGATTGCGGCCGCGCCGCTTTCATTACTAAGATTTGGCAGTGGGAAGCACAATCCAGCGGCACCATTAACCATCAGATGCGCCGACTTGGCGTTTCTGTGGATTGGGAACGCGCGCGGTTCACAATGGACGAAGGGCTGTCCAACGCTGTTAAAGAAGTGTTTGTGCGGCTGTATCAGGAAGATTTAATTTATCGCGGCAAACGCCTTGTTAACTGGGACCCGACCTTACGCACCGCTATTTCTGACCTGGAAGTAGAACACCGAGAGTCAACAGGCTCAATGTGGCAGCTGCGTTATCCGCTGGCCGAAAGTACGTACACTGCCACTAAGCTGGATTATCTTGTGGTCTCAACCACGCGGCCAGAAACCATGCTAGGAGATACCGGCGTGGCAGTAAACCCGGCAGATCCGCGCTATCGCGACTTGATTGGTAAATTCGTCATACTTCCGCTTGTCGGCCGCCGTATACCAATCGTCGGCGATGCACACGCGGATATGACTAAAGGCACCGGCTGTGTCAAAATTACTCCAGCACATGATTTTAACGACTATGAAGTAGGCAAACGCCACGCACTGCCTATGATCAATATATTCACCTTTGACGGTGCAATCCGCCAGCAAGCCGAGGTTTTTGACACTAATGGTGAGACAAGCCAGGCTATATCTAGCGAAATTCCGGTGGCTTTCCGTGGGCTGGAACGGTTCGCCGCCCGCAAGGCCATCGTTGCCGAATTTGACAGATTGAATCTGCTAGTAGATGAGGTCACTGACCAAGAACTCACGGTGCCTTATGGAGATCGCAGCGGCGTGGTTATAGAACCGATGTTGACAGATCAATGGTACGTACGCGCCGCGCCACTAGCGAAAGTAGCGGTGAAAGCGGTGGAACTGGGTGAGATTAACTTTGTGTCGAAGCAGTACGAAAACATGTATTTCAGCTGGATGCGGGATATACAGGATTGGTGTATTTCCCGTCAGCTATGGTGGGGCCACCGTATTCCAGCATGGTACGACCCGGAGGGCAGGGTATATGTAGGTCGTAGCGAGATCGACGTGCGTCAGCAACATCAGTTAGCTGATCATGTACCACTGCGCCAGGAAGAAGATGTGCTGGATACCTGGTTTTCCTCTGGACTATGGACCTTCTCCACTCTAGGCTGGCCGGAAGATACTGAAACGCTACGCACGTTTCATCCCACAAGTGTAGTGGTTAGCGGCTTTGATATAATTTTTTTCTGGATAGCGCGCATGGTAATGCTGACCATGCATTTCATCAAGACTGACAATGGCAAGCCGCAAGTGCCGTTTAAAACCGTCTATATAACCGGTCTTATTCGCGATGAAGAAGGGCATAAAATGTCTAAGTCCAAAGGTAACATTATTGATCCTCTGGACATGGTTGACGGCATTTCGCTGGTAGCTTTACTTAAAAAGCGCACCGATAATATGATGCAGCCGCAATTGGCTGACAGTATATGCAAACGCACAAAAAAACAATTTCCACACGGCATTGCGCCGCACGGTACCGATGCTCTGCGCTTCACGTTGACCGCTCTTGCCTCTAATGGCCGCGATATTAAATGGGACATGAATCGTCTAGAGGGGTATCGCAATTTCTGCAATAAATTGTGGAATGCCAGCCGTTTTGTCCTGATAAATACCGAAGAGCATGACTGTGGTTTTGACGGCGGCGATCAAGTACTATCGCTGGCAGATCGCTGGATCCTGGCGGAATTTAATCAGTTGGTGACGGCTTTTCGCCAGGCGTTAGATAATTATCGTTTTGATTTGGCTGCAGGTATGTTGTACGAATTCACATGGAACCAATTTTGTGACTGGTATCTTGAGCTAACCAAGCAGGTTATGAGCTGTGGTAATGACGCCGAACTTCGTGGTACCCGCCATACGTTGGTCAACGTACTAGAAGCGTTACTACGTTTGGCACATCCAATCATGCCATTTATTACAGAAACAATCTGGCAGCGGTTGCACAACCTTACTAGTAGTAACAAGGGTGAGACCACCATTATGCTGCAACCGTTTCCCGCCTATGATGCTGCTTTAGAAGACGCTGCTGCCATCAGCGATGTGGAATGGATGAAGCAAGCTATCATCGCGGTTCGCACGATTCGTGCCGAAATGAATATTGCGCCTAATAAGCCGTTAGCGGTATTGTTACGCCAGGCTTCACAGGCGGTTACGCGCATAGTAAACGAAAACCGTCGCTTGATTGTTACCATTGCACGGCTTGAAAGTATCACACTGATGTCAGCAGATGATACATGGCCCGTTTCTGTTACCAAAATTATCAACGGCGCCGAACTGCTGATACCGATGAACGGTATTGTTGATAAAAACACAGAGCTGGCACGACTGGCGAAGGAAGCGGTGTACATAGAAGGCGAAATTGGCCGTATCTCTGCTAAACTAAATAATGATTACTTTATCTGCCGGGCGCCGGAATATGTGGTGGTAAAAGAACGCCAGAAATTGGCAAGATATCAGCAATTCAGAACAAAATTACTTGAGCAGCACGAGATCATTGCAAGTTTGTGACCGCTATTTCATGGCACCTAGCGGTGATTATTTGATAAACGGACTAACAACCAGCGCAGCTAGCAGCCAGCTGAGGCACATGATTGCTAATCAATGCTGATCACTAGCGGCGCGATCAGTGAGTGGTAGGGTAGGTAAGTAAAATCAAGAGTTTGTCGGACAACTATTCGCTCCTACAACTCGTTGTCCGTTACCTAATCACCCAGTTTGAAGGCCTATACCGCCATTTTCTCCCAAAAGATGTGGGTATTGTTGAACCCTTGAATTTCAATATTATGACATATACAGTGGTGATGATTTAGTTAATTTAACATTAAAATTAGAATGAATCGGGAGCGACTGATTATGAATAAGTTATGGAAACGTAGTTTACTAAGATTGATGGATTTGACGTCTGACGAAATTAATCAATTATTAGCGCTAGCTGCAAATCTTAAGCGCCAAAAGCGTTCTGGATGCGAAACACCGCTTTTGGCCGGTAAAAATATTGCGCTCATATTCGAAAAAGATTCTACCAGGACCCGCTGCTCTTTCGAAGTTGCCGCCTTTGATCAGGGTGCAAACGTAACCTATTTGGGGCCAAGCGGTAGCCAGCGAGGCAATAAAGAATCCATGAAGGATACCGCTAGGGTATTAGGTCGTATATATGACGGTATCCAATATCGCGGTTATGGCCAAGAGATAGTAGAAACTCTTGCGCGCTATGCCGGCGTACCGGTGTGGAACGGACTGACGACCGAGTTCCATCCAACTCAATTGCTGGCTGATCTATTGACCATGCAGGAATCTTTGCCGGAAAAATCATTCCCTCAAATGAAGCTGGCATATGTCGGCGATACGCGCAATAACATGGGTAATACGCTGCTAGAAGCAGCTGCGTTAACCGGTATTGATTTACGGCTAGTAGCACCGAATGCCTGTTGGCCTAATCAAGATTTAGTTACTTCCTGCCGTAACCTAGCAAGGGAAAATGGCGGTGACATTACCCTTACCGCAGATATTGCTGTTGGCATCAAGGAGGTTGACTTTATCTATACCGATGTTTGGGTATCGATGGGCGAAGACAAAATCTTATGGCAAGAACGTATCGAGATGCTGCGTGCCTATCAGGTAAATATGGACATGTTACGCCAAATAGGCAATTCACAGGTGAAGTTTCTTCATTGTCTACCAGCATTCCATGACGATCACACTACCCTAGGAAAGCAAATTGCTGCCCAATATAACTTGGTTGGCGGAATGGAAGTTACCGATGAAGTGTTTGAATCCACCAATAGCGTGGTGTTCGATCAGGCAGAAAACCGACTGCATACAATCAAAGCAGTTATGGTAGCAACACTGGCGTCACTATCAGCAAAATCGTAAGATAAGCGGCAGAAACAGCTATTTAGCTAGTGGTTGATTGCGTATTGGGCTATTCCTGTTAGTTACAGATTGTTATGTAAACCCTCACCGAGGGTGATTAGTTGATGAACGTACTAACCAACCCAGCAAGCACGTAATGATAATTCCAGCTAGATATTATCGACAGGCAAACAGCAGCAGGGAATAATTTCCCCTTGGTTGATAAACGCCAGTGACTACTGGTAGTAATTAACTGTTCCCAATCGCAATTAGCCGGAACGGCACTGAACTTCTACTGGAACCTTGTAAGCCTCTAGCACGTTAAATAGTGTGAGCGATGTATTACCTGTAGGAAAGCGCTACCCGGTTTTGGCGCCAGTGTATAAGGATCTGCTGGGTCAGGTTACAACTTGAAGTTGCTAAAGTCGTCATTATTAATGGTAGCATCAATCTGACCTACCAGATAGGAGCTTACCTCAACCTCCTGCGGCGCCATCTGAACGTTATCCGACACAAGCCAGGAGTTGATCCAAGGAATCGGATTGGAGCGAGTGGTAAAGGGCCGATCAAGCCCAACCGCCTGCATGCGTATATTGGTGATATATTCCACATACTGACAAAGAATATCTTTGTTTAAGCCGATCATAGACCCATCGCGGAACAAATAGCTCGCCCAGTCTTTCTCCTGTTGCGCTGCCATCAGGAACAAATCATAGCTTTCCTGCTGACATTCAAGTGCAATCTTAGCCATTGTCGGATCATCATCACCGGAACGCATTAGGTTCAGCATATACTGGGTGCCTGTTAAGTGCAGCACTTCGTCGCGGGCGATTAGGCGAATAATTTTCGCGTTACCCTCCATAATTTCACGCTCGGCGAAGGCGAAAGAGCAGGCGAAGCTGATATAGAAACGGATTGCTTCCAATGCGTTAACGCTCATCAGGCAAAGATAGAGCTTTTTCTGCAGCTCATGCAAATTAACCATCACCATGTTACCATTTACATAGTGAGTACCTTCACCCAAAAGCTGATAATAGCTTGCTAGCTTGATCAGACCATCGTAATAGCCACAAATATTCTGTGCTCTTTTTAGAATCTCTTTGTTTGTGATAATGGTGTCGAATACCAGCGATGGAGCGTTGACGATATTGCGTATAATATGGGTATAGGAGCGAGCATGTATCGTTTCAAAAAATGACCAGGTTTCCACCCAAGTTTCCAATTCTGGTATCGAAATTAGCGGCAGTAGAGCGATATTGGGACTGCGTCCTTGTATGGAATCTAGTAGCGTCTGGTATTTGAGATTACTAATAAAAATATGTTTTTCGTGCTCCGGCAGCACTTGATAGTCGATACGATCACGTGACACATCTACTTCTTCTGGGCGCCAAAAGAAAGACAATTGTTTTTCAATAAGTTTTTCAAAAAAATTGTATTTCTGCTGATCGAAGCGAGCAATGTTAACCGGCTGGCCGAAAAACATTGGTTCCAACAGTTGATTATTTTTCACTTGTGAAAAAGTGGTATAGGCCATGTTAACTCCAGTTACCTGTTGATGGAATCGTTAACGCCCACGTTTACGTTCAAAGTTTGCAGGCGCCGTTTTCGCAATTTTCCTGTTGCGTCGACTGCATATCTTCCTGAGCGTCTTCTGCTCCGTCGCGAGTATTATGGTAATACAGAGTTTTCACTCCAAATTTATACGCAGTTAGCAAATCTTGCAATAATTGCTTCATTGGTACTTTACCGGCAGGGAAACGGGACGGATCGTAATTAGTATTGGCAGAAATGGCCTGATCGACGAATTTCTGCATCACACCCACCAAGTGCAGGTAACCTTCGTTGCTAGACATTTCCCAAAGCAACTCATATGCTTCCTGCAAACGTATTGACTCAGGTACTACTTGGCGCAGAATGCCGTCTTTTGATGCTTTAATACTAACCAGTCCGCGCGGTGGCTCGATGCCATTTGTGGCGTTAGAAATCTGCGATGATGTTTCAGACGGCATCAGCGCAGACAGGGTTGAGTTGCGTAAGCCGTGCTGCTTAATATTCTCGCGCAGTGCTTCCCAGTCATAATACAGTGGTTCGCTAACGATACTGTCGAGATCCTTTTTGTATGTATCGACGGGCAAAATACCTTGCGCATAGGTGGTCTCGTTGAACAATGGGCAAGCACCGCGCTCACGAGCAAGATCGTTGGAAGCCTTCAACAGATAGTACTGCATGGCTTCAAACGTGCGGTGAGTCAGATTATTAGCGCTACCGTCAGAGTAGCGTACGCCATTCTTGGCTAAATAATAGGCGAAGTTAATTACGCCCACGCCTAGAGTACGTCGTCCAAGAGCGCTACGCTTGGCGGCTGGTACCAAGTATTTCTGGTAGTCTAGCAGCGCATCTAGAGCACGCACTGCAAGCGTCGCTAGATCATGTAGATCATTAAGACTATCGATTGCACCTAGGTTGAAGGCAGATAGGGTACACAGGGCAATTTCTCCGCTGTCATCGTTAACGTCTGCTAGCGGTTTGGTTGGCAAGGCGATTTCCAGACAAAGGTTTGATTGGCGTATTGGCGCCACCACTGCGTCGAACGGACTGTGGGTATTACAATGATCCACGTTCTGTACATAAATGCGACCGGTGGAAGCACGCTCTTGCATTATCAGTGAAAAAAGTTCTACCGCCTTTACACGGCGGTGCCTGATGCTAATGTCCTGTTCATACAATGTATACAATCGCTCAAATTCATCCTGATCAGCGAAGAATGCTTCATACAGTCCTGGTACGTCTGATGGGCTAAATAATGTGATGTCCTCACCATTTACTAGGCGCTGGTACATAAGTTTGTGCAGTTGCACGCAATAATCCATATGGCGTACCCGGTTAGCTTCAATACCGCGGTTATTTTTTAGCACTAACAGGCTTTCAATTTCTAGATGCCATATGGGGTAGAACGAAGTGGCAGCTCCTCCGCGCACGCCGCCCTGAGAGCAGGATTTAACAGCGGTCTGAAAATGTTGATAGAAAGGAATACAGCCGGTATGGAAGGCCTCTCCGCCGCGTATTGGGCTACCAAGCGCGCGGATACGGCCGGTATTAATGCCAATCCCGGCGCGCTGCGAAACGTATTTGACAATCGCGCTTGCGGTCGCGTTAATAGAGTCAAGGCTATCGCCGCATTCGATTAGCACGCAAGAACTGAACTGACGGGTTGGAGTACGTACGCCTGACATAATCGGAGTTGGCAGTGAGATTTTAAAGGTCGAAATGGCGTCATAGAACCTTTTGACGTAGTCCAAGCGTGTCGTGCGCGGATAGCTGGAAAATAGGCAGGCTGCCACTAGCACATAAAGAAACTGGGCGCTCTCATAAATTTCGCCGGTAACCCGATTTTGCGCCAGATATTTTCCTTCTAGCTGTTTAACTGCAGCATAGGAGAAGGTCATATCGCGCCAGTGATCGATAAATCCTTCCATCTGATCGAATTCGCAGGTGCTGTAGTCCATTAGCAAATGTTTATCGTATTTATTCATCGCGACCAGTCGCGATACATGATCATATAGTTTCGGCGGCTCAAACCGGCCGTAGGCTTTTTTTCGCAAATGGAATACAGCCAGCCTTGCTGCTAGATACTGGTAGTCTGGCGCCTGTTGCGAAATCATATCAGCAGCGGCTTTGATGATGGTGTCATGGATATCGGCGGTTTTTATACCGTCGTATAACTGGATATGGGAACGCAACATCACCTGGGAAACAGAGATGTTTTCCAGGCCTTCGGCCGCCAAGTCTATGACCCGGTGAATTTTATTTAGGTTAATGGTTTCCTGACTTCCGTCGCGCTTTGTGACTAGCATACTCTGGTTCATGCAGCTTTATACCTGTCTCGGTGATCCGCAAACGCCCTGCTGGCATGCAGGCAATAGCGACTGGCAAGAGGCAAATCACTATAAAACATATTCGTTAACTTGGTTAATATGTTTTATAGTGATAAAGCCAATGCAATGCAAGTGAGTAACGGGCCAAGTTTGGTAGTTTTGTATAAACGTTTAGCAATCAATCTACTCAGCCACTCGCTAGTTAATCCACCAAACCCATATAGCCAAACCTGATAGTTTCTTTAGCGTGATAGTGTGCAGTGTAAAACCATACCTTTTAGTCCAATTTAACTACGCAAATGTTGACGATAGCCATTAATTAAACGAGATCGTGCGAGGAAGAATACAATCAAGCACCATAATAATCCGATTGAATTGATGTAGTGTAGTGCTGTTGTCCTTGAATGTTCCTCACAAGTGATGGAGTATCGTGTGTTAGCTGAGTGTGAGAACCGGCAGCATGAGCTGATTAGCACATGATTACTGTATTACTACTACATTACTGTATTACTACTATGTGCCTTGAAACAGTAAATTTTTATAGGTGAGAAAGTAGGTGAGAAAGATGGTATACTGTAACAGCTTTAAATCCGGGTGGGTATAAGCTGCATTAAGCAGAAGGATAGCGGTTCTATGAGCAACCTTGCTAAAGAAATTACACCAGTAAATATCGAAGAAGAGCTTAAACGTTCTTATCTTGATTACGCCATGTCAGTAATTGTTGGACGGGCGTTGCCGAATGTACGGGACGGACTTAAACCCGTACACCGTCGCGTGTTGTTTGCAATGAATGTTCTCGGTAATGACTGGAATAAATCCTATAAAAAATCTGCCCGTGTAGTGGGCGACGTAATCGGCAAATATCACCCTCACGGGGATATGGCTGTCTACGATACTATTGTGCGGATGGCACAGCCATTCTCACTTCGTTACCCGTTAGTGGATGGTCAGGGTAATTTCGGTTCCGTTGATGGTGACTCAGCTGCTGCAATGCGTTATACCGAAGTCCGCATGTCAAAAATTGCACACGAATTGCTGGTAGATCTGGACAAAGATACCGTCGATTATGTGCCGAACTATGATGGTACCGAGCAAATACCCGATGTCCTGCCGACTAGGATACCAAATCTGCTGGTGAACGGTTCTACCGGCATCGCGGTAGGAATGGCAACTAGCATTCCGCCACATAATCTTTCGGAGGTCATAGATGGCTGTCTGGCCTATATTGCTGATGAGAACATCAGCGTCGAAGGTCTTATGTCACATATTACGGGGCCAGACTTCCCAACAGCAGCTAGCATCAATGGCCGGCGCGGCATAGAAGATGCTTACCGCACCGGTAGAGGCAAAATATACATCCGCGCGCGCGCTGAAGTAGCCACAGAAACCAAGACCGGACGCGAAATTATCATTGTGTATGAAATCCCTTATCAGGTTAATAAAGCTAACTTGATTGAAAAAATATCAGAGCTAATAAAAGAAAAACGCGTTGAGGGCATCAGTGGTCTGCGTGATGAATCCGACCAAGACGGTATGCGCATCGTCATTGAAATTAAACGCGACACAGTAGGTGAAGTGGTACTTAACAAGTTGTACTCTATGACACCGCTACAAGTTTCTTTTGGTATCAATATGGTGGCGCTGCATCATGGTAAGCCGAAGATACTTTCGCTGAAGGACATTTTATCAGCATTTGTACGTCACCGCCGCGAAGTTGTAACCCGCCGGACCATTTTTGAGTTACGCAAAGCCCGAGAGCGCGCACATATACTAGAAGCTATAGCAGTGGCGCTGGTTAATCTTGACTCAATGATCGATCTGATTCGCCAAGCGACGACGCCAGCAGCCGCTAAGACCAACCTGGTAGCGCGTTCATGGGAGTTATTCACTGTTGCCGATATGCTGAAGTCCACCGTCGATACCGCTCGTCCCGAATGGCTGGAGCCAAAGTACGGAATTTACAATGGGCAATATTACCTGACCGAGCAGCAGGCCCAAGCAATTTTGGATCTGCGCCTGCAAAAACTAACGGGTCTGGAATACGCAAAACTGCTTGATGAATACAATTTGCTGTTGACAAAAATAGCTGAACTAATCCTTATTCTGCAACATTCAGACCGCTTAATGGAGGTGATTAGTAAAGAACTGATCGCTCTCAAAGAGCAGTATAACGATACGAGACGCACAAAAATCATTGCCAATAACTCGGATATCAAGATCGAAGATCTGATCAGCCAAGAAGATATGGTGGTTACCTTGTCCCATCATGGCTATGTTAAATCTCAGCCTATTACGGAATATAAAGCACAGCGACGCGGCGGCAAAGGCAAGTCAGCTGCTAGTATCAAGAAAGGTGACTTCATTGACCGTTTGCTGATAGCAAACACTCACGAAACGATATTGTTATTCTCTAACCGTGGAAGAATGTACTGGCTGAAAGTATACCAGCTGCCGGAAGCGAGACGCAGTGCGCGCGGTCGGCCAATAGTTAATCTGTTGCCGCTGGAGTCAAATGAACGTATCACCGCTATTTTACCAGTGCGTGAATATCAATACGGATACCATATTTTCATGGCGACCGCCAACGGCACCGTAAAAAAAACGTCTGTCATTAATTTTCGTCGCCAGCGGAGCACTGGGATTACCGCCATCAATCTTAACCATGGTGATGAGCTGATAGGAGTTGACTTGACCAATGGCAATGACGACGTCATGCTGTTTTCCACCCATGGTAAGGTGGTGCGTTTCCCGGAAACACAGGTACGCAGTATGGGACGGACCGCGACAGGTGTCTTGGGTATTAATCTTGCTGAAGACGACCGGGTGGTGTCACTGATTGTGCCACGCAGCAGCAAGGGTACTATCTTGACGGTAACACAGCACGGCTATGGTAAGCGCACCGTCCCGGCGGAGTATCCTACCAAGTCACGCGCTACCCAGGGAGTTATATCCATCAAGGTGAGCAAACGCAACGGTGAAGTAGTGGGAGCGGTGCAGGTAGAGGACTATGACCAGATCATGATGATCACCAACACCGGTAATTTAGTGCGAATGCGGGTTTCCGAAGTAAAAATTGTCGGTCGTAACACCAATGGAGTGACGCTGATACGCACTGCTCAGAATGAAAACGTGGTTGGACTGCAGCGCATCGCCGATATCCTGGAAGATACGGCGCTAGATTCGGTTGTAAGCAGCCAGAATGCGTTGCTGGATTACGAACTTACGGAAGCAGCTTATAATTCTACCATGGCTGAAGGCTTATGCGGTGACTATGATGTCGAAGGTTGATGTCGCAGGTTTATGCTGATAGCACAGCGGCTGGCAACGAGCCGGCTAGTAATAAAAACCAGATTAATTAAGTCGATGATTGTTAATCCTTAAATAAAGTCAAACGTTAAACAACCTCAGAATACTATTATGCTGACCGTTAGCGAAAAATTTTCGCCACGCGGCCGTGTGAGAGAACAACATGTCTACGGTTAAATACAGTAAATTAATCATATTAGGTTCAGGACCGGCAGGCTACACCGCGGCGTTGTATGCTGCGCGTGCTAATCTAAATCCAGTGTTAATCACTGGTATGGAGCAAGGTGGACAGCTCACTACTACCACCACAGTGGAAAACTGGCCTGGTGACCCAGAAGGACTGACCGGTACGCTGCTGATGGAGCGCATGTACGCCCATGCTAAAAAATTTAACACGGAAATAATTGTAGACCACATTACGCAGGTGGCGCTACAGAACCGGCCGTTCAGCTTGGTGGGTGATAGCGGTGAATATACTTGCGATGCCCTCATTATCGCAACAGGCGCTTCCGCGCGTTATTTAGGTTTACCATCCGAGGAAACTTATAAAGGGAAAGGGGTGTCTGCCTGCGCCACCTGCGATGGATTTTTTTACTGTAATCAGAAAGTAGCGGTAGTCGGCGGTGGCAATACCGCCGTTGAGGAAGCACTGTATCTGGCAAATATCGCTAAGGAAGTGCATGTAATTCACCGTCGTGATACCTTCCGTTCTGAAAAAATTCTGATCGAACGACTGATGGATAAGGTCAATAACGGCAATATATTTCTGCATACTAATTGTACGTTGGAAGAAGTGCTAGGCGACGATATAGGTGTCACCGGCGTGCGGTTGAAAGACGTGCTAAGCAATGCCTGTGAAGAGCTAGCGGTCAACGGGGTATTTATTGCGATCGGTCATCGCCCCAATACAGCCATCTTCGGCTCCCAGCTTGCTCTGCAAAATGGTTACCTACTGGTGCAGTCTGGTATTAACGGTAACGCTACTTCTACTTCAATTCCAGGCGTTTTTGCTGCCGGCGACGTTATGGACCATCACTACCGCCAGGCGATTACTTCTTCTGGTACTGGTTGTATGGCAGCACTGGATGCTGAACGTTATCTCGACGGACTAGCTTAGAACTGCTTTCTATGACGTTGTAACGCAGTGGTGCGTGAGGTAAATGAATCAGAATAGACACCAAATCATAGTATGCTGGCTAAGATCGCAAAGCAAGCTGGTAAAATGGTGGCTACATCTTTCTGTGCTGCTCGGCATGTTAAGCTCGTTAACTATTGTTGCCCAAGCCTGGGTACTAGCCGCTTTACTACAAGCGGTAATCATAGCTAATCCTACCAGCGGAAGAAGCCTGACCGGCAACTTGATCGTTCTAATGTTGTTATTCACATTGCGCGCTGTGATCAATTACAGCCGTGATCAAGTTGGCTTTATTGCAGGTAGTTTGCTGCGCCGCCAAATCCGTGCACAGGTACTGAACCGCCTTGAGCGTATGGGGCCAATCTTGATCCGTAGTAAGCCCGCCGGCAGCTGGAGCAGCATGCTTATTGAGCAGATAGAAAATCTGCATGACTTTTACGCCCGTTATGTGCCACAAATGTGGCTTGCAGTTCTGGTTCCGCTAATAATTCTTGTCGTGGTATTTCCCACTAATTGGGCCGCGGGTCTTATTCTGTTTTTGACTGCACCGTTGATTCCGCTATTTATGGTGTTGGTCGGCGTTGGCGCCGCGGATGCCAACCGGCGTAATTTTCAGGTGTTGGCTCGCTTATCGGGTCATTTTCTAGACCGGCTCCGTGGGCTGGAAACCTTACGGCTGTTTTTTCGCGCCGAGGCTGAAACTGAGGATATTGGCCGTACCACCCAGGCATTCCGGCAGCGCACTATGGAAGTATTACGTTTGGCGTTTCTTTCATCTGGGGTATTAGAATTCTTCACTTCGATCTCGATCGCGGTTACCGCGGTTTATTTTGGTTTTTCCTATTTGGGTGCACTGAATTTCGGTAGCTACGGCACTGGCGTAACGCTATTCGCTGGCTTTCTGGTACTGATCCTAGCGCCGGAATTTTTTCAGCCGTTGCGTGATCTTGGCACCTTTTATCATGCTAAAGCCCAGGCGGTGGGCGCCGCTGAATCGTTAGTATCATTTTTGGAGCAAAACGCAGATAGTCAGGGTGCCGGCTATGAAAAGCCGGCTACGGAACCGATAAGTTTGCTAGCTAATAATTTGTTGGTACTAGCCAATGATGGGAGTAAATTAGCCGGACCGCTGAATTTTACTGTCGCTGCTGGCCAACGAGTCGCCATTGTTGGCGCCAGCGGTGCTGGCAAAAGCTCACTACTCGGTGTTATGCTAGGATTTTTGCCCTATCGAGGCTCGCTGCAAATCAACGGCAAAGAATTAAGATCGTTATCTCTACACAAGTGGCGTGAACGGTTAAGCTGGATCAGTCAAAATCCGTCACTACCGGCATCGACCCTACGCGATAATGTGCTGCTTGGTTACCCGGGAGCAAATGATTGGCAATTGACACAGGCACTGAATGATGCATACGTCTCGGAATTTATTGACAAACTACCAGATGGTATAAATAGCAAAATTGGAGAAGACGCCAGTCGCTTATCCGTGGGCCAGGCGCAGCGTGTCGCCTTGGCGCGCGCACTGATCCGTACCCCGGGACTGCTGTTGCTGGATGAACCAACTGCCAACCTTGACGTAAAAAGCGAACAACTAGTCATGTGCGCGCTGAAAAGCGCCACAATTCGTCAGACAACGCTGTTGGTAACACATCAGCCGCAGACCATCGCGGATTTTGACGTTGTATGGGTGATGTCCGGTGGAATAATAGCGCAACAAGGAAGCTATGTCGACCTGGTCGCGAGCGATGGGCCGTTAGCTAATTTGATTCCTTCTTGTACACAGGAGCTTTAACCATGCGAGCCTTAATGCCCTATCTGAAACTATACCGCTGCTACGGTGGCCAGCTTGTTCTTGGTATTATGCTCACTATAGTAACGTTACTAGCCAGCATCAGTCTCCTAACACTATCGGGTTGGTTTATTACCAGCGCTGCTACGGTTGGTACCGCTGCTGGACTGTATAGTTTTAATTACATGTTGCCAGCCGCCGGCGTGCGCAGCGCGGCAATTACCCGCACTGCCGGACGCTGGGCAGAGCGGGTGGTCAGCCACGATGCTACCTTCCGCATACTGCAGCATTTACGTCTTTATATCTTCCGCAGTATCATGCCCTTGTCTCCTGGCTCTATTGCCCGTTTCCGCCAGGCGGAACTGCTCAATAGCTTGGTAGTAGATGTTGATATGCTAGATCATCTTTATTTGCGGGTTATCGCTCCGCTGGCGGGGGCGGTTGTGGTGACTTTTACAGTGACAACCGGGATCTGTCTGCTTGACCTACGATCTGGCTTGACGCTAGGCGCGGTGCTGTTGGCGATTATATCGCTTTTCCCGCTACTATTTTATCTCATAGGCAAACCAACAGGGGCGGCTTTGACCGCCTTACGCGCCGATTACCGTTTGCTACTCAATACCTGGCTTTCCAGCAATGCCGAACTAACGCTATACGGCGCCGCCGAACATTATCGATATCAGTTAGATGCAATTGAGCAACTATGGCAAGAGCATCAGCGCCGACATAGTAGCTTAGTCGCCAGCGCCCAAAGTATGTTACTGCTACTTGCCGGCCTAACTTTGACACTAGTGCTATGGTTAGCAAATGAGCTTCAACGAAGCTTCATTGCCCTGTTCGTTTTCGCAACGCTCACGGCTTTTGAGGCACTGGGTCCAGTGGTCAGCGCTTTTCAATATCTTGGACAGGTTATCGCTGCTGCCAAAAACCTAAACCTCGTTCTACACCAATCACCAGAAGTATTGTTCCCTACTGCCGGCCCTGCACCCGCGGCGCACGTTGCTCTGAGTGTTATGCGGGTGCGGTTTCAATATCCCGAGCAGGTGGTCCCCGCCATCAATAACCTATCGCTGACGGTTGCCGTCGGTGAGCAGATTGCAATACTCGGCCATACTGGTAGTGGCAAATCAACATTGTTGCAATTATTGACTCGTGCCTGGGATCCTCAGGCTGGAGAAATTACTATCAATGGCGTTCTGCTTCATAAATGGAGCGAACGCGCGCTCCGCGAGATGACCGCCGTGGTGCCGCAGCGGGTGCATATTTTCAGTGCAACACTACGCGCTAATCTTCGACTAGCAGCACAGGATGCTGATGCTAATGCTAACGATGAACAACTGTGCGCAGTGATGCAACAGTTAGGCCTGGATACGCTACTGATGGGCGACGGATTAAACACCTGGCTAGGAGAGGGCGGAAGAGCACTGTCCGGTGGTGAACAACGCCGCATTGGTATTGCTCGTGCGTTGTTACATTCCGCACCGTTGTTACTACTCGACGAAACTAATGAGGGGCTAGATTTGTTCACAGCACAGCAAATCAGGCATTTGTTAACAACACGTGGCAAAGAGAGAACAGTGATTATCGTCACTCACCACTTGCTGGGATTAGAACATTTCGATCGTATTTATATTATAGATCGCGGTACTGTAATTGAACAGGGTAGCCATCAGTCGTTGATGGAGCAGCGTGGACGATATTATCAATATCATCAGATAGTACACTAACTACTAGACCAGTTATTCTGCTTACCATAGCATCACTACTATGTTAGTATCTAAGTTCAGCTTTGTTCAGCATCCTTCTTACTTCTGTAATTTGGAATAAGTAGTCGTAGTAAATGAGATAATATGATTCGACCGTATGAGATTATCTTGCCAGTCAAAACAATAGCAATTATAATTTAGATGATTAAGATTAAGAGGATTAAATGGCCAAAGAAGACAATATTGAAATGCAAGGTAGTGTACTAGAAACGCTGCCTAATACCATGTTTCGTGTAAAATTGGAAAACGGACATGTGGTAACAGCACATATATCCGGTAAAATGCGTAAGAACTATATCCGTATCCTGACAGGCGACAAAGTTACCGTTGAGTTAACGCCTTATGATCTGAGCAAAGGCCGCATTGTCTTCCGTAGCCGCTGAGTTAATGGCCCACCGGCCCGCGAGAGCGATAATAACGACCGCTAGTGCTCTCAAGCATAAGCAGCGGTAACAATAGTTACCAACTATGGTAACGATCAACAGAACAGTGACAACGATTAACCACGTCACCACTTCCCGCCCCATCGGGCTTTTTCTTCTGGCGCGTTGTCGATCTGATCAAAGGCACACGCGTTTCCGCCTTAAGCCTTGGCCAGAACGGTGGTCTTGTCCCTCTAAGACACAACTCTACGAGTTTCGATAATAGCCTGAGCAACGTTGTTAGGTGCTTCATTATACTTAAGAAACTCCATAGAGTAAGAAGCACGTCCCTGCGTCTGTGAACGCAGATCAGTAGCATAACCGAACATTTCCGATAAAGGTACCTGCGCATGGATGGTGTTACCGTGTGTGATGTTTTCCATTCCATCAATAATGCCACGCCGACGGTTCAAGTCACCAATTACGTCACCCATGTATTCTTCTGGTGTTTCCACTTCAACCTTCATGATTGGTTCCAGCAGAACTGGTTTTGCTTTCAAGAAGCCTTCTTTAAAAGCTATGGAACCGGCAATTTTGAACGCCATTTCCGAAGAGTCTACTTCGTGGTAAGAACCATCGAAGACGGTAACGCGGACGTTTACGATCGGATAACCAGCTAGCACACCGCTCTTAAGCTGTTCCTGAACGCCTTTATCAACCGCTGGAATGTATTCTTTCGGCACCACACCGCCGATAATTTCGTTCATAAATTCATATAATTTACCACTCGGATCCATTGGTTCAAGACGGAGCCATACATGACCGAACTGCCCCCTACCACCAGATTGCCGAATAAATTTACCTTCCTGTTCGACGGTGGCGCGTATCGTTTCGCGGTATGCAACCTGCGGTTTACCGACGTTGGCTGCCACATTGAATTCTCTACGCATACGGTCGACTAGAATTTCCAGGTGTAGCTCACCCATACCTGCGATAATAGTCTGACCTGACTCTTCATCGATCCGCACTCGGAAAGAAGGATCTTCCTGCGCTAGACGTCCTAGAGCCAAGCCCATTTTTTCTTGATCAGCCTTAGTTTTCGGTTCCACTGCTACGGAGATAACCGGTTCTGGAAAGTCCATGCGCTCAAGTATAATAGGCGCCGACGGATCGCACAGGGTATCACCGGTCGTAACGTCTTTCAGTCCAATGGCTGCCGCTATATCACCAGCGCGCACTTCTTTGATTTCTTCCCGTTTATTGGCGTGCATCTGTACGATACGGCCGAAACGTTCGCGCTTATCCTTCACCGAGTTAAACACAGTATCACCGGAGTTAACTATGCCGGAGTAGACGCGGAAAAAGGTCAGGTTGCCGACGAAAGGATCGCTGGCGATTTTGAACGCCAGCGCTGAGAACGGCTCATCATCTTTGGAGTAACGCTCCGCATGGGTTTCACCATCGTCAAGTACGCCGTTGATGGCTGCAATGTCGGTTGGTGACGGCAGATATTCTATGATCGCATCCAGCATCGCTTGCACGCCCTTGTTTTTGAACGCAGAACCACAGGTAACGAGCATAATTTCGTTGTTCAAAACTCGCTGGCGCAGACCTTTCTTCAGCTCTTCTTCTGTCAGCTGTTCGCCGTTCAGGTATTTTGCCATAAGCTCTTCAGACGCTTCAACCGCTGATTCCACTAGGTACTGGTGCCATTTGTTAGACAGTTCATTCAAATCAGCAGGTATGTCTTCATAAGTGAAGGTGACGCCCTGGTCCGCTTCACTCCAGTTGATTGCTTTCATTTTAACTAGGTCTACGATGCCGGTGAATTTTTCTTCTGCACCAATAGCCAGTTGAATCGGAACTGGGTTAGCGGCCAGACGGGTTCTCAGCTGTTCAACTACTCTAAGGTAATTGGCACCCATGCGGTCCATTTTATTAACGAAAGCAATACGCGGCACTTTATATTTGTTTGCCTGACGCCATACAGTTTCAGACTGCGGCTGAACGCCACCTACAGCACAATAAACCATGACAGTACCATCTAGTACGCGCATGGAACGTTCTACTTCTATTGTGAAGTCAACGTGTCCTGGAGTATCGATGATATTGATGCGGTGCGAATCAAACTGTTTTGCCATGCCGGACCAGAAACAGGTGGTAGCTGCCGACGTGATAGTGATACCACGCTCCTGCTCCTGTGCCATCCAGTCCATGGTTGCTGCGCCATTATGAACTTCACCGATCTTGTGATTTACACCAGTATAGAACAAAATACGTTCAGTAGTAGTGGTTTTACCTGCGTCGATGTGAGCACTGATACCGATATTACGATAGCGTGCAATGGGGGTCATACGAGCCATGTGAATCCTCGATTTAGGTCGTTCATTCCGAATTAAACCGGCAGTAACAGTGTATTTTATTAGCGTATGCTTGGTGAGCAGCGACTAAGTTTGCCAGATTACCAGCGGTAATGCGCAAACGCCTTGTTAGCATCTGCCATACGGTGAACTTCTTCACGTTTCTTAACCGCATTACCTTTGTTTTCTGTTGCATCGTAAAGTTCGTTCACTAAACGTAGAACCATAGATTGATCACTACGTTTACGAGCAGCTTCAATGATCCAACGCATGGCTAGGGCATTGCGCCGTACCGGACGAACTTCTACTGGTACCTGATAAGTAGAACCACCGACACGTCTAGATTTTACTTCGACAGTAGGACGTACGTTGGCCAATGCAACTTCAAAAACTTCCAGATAGTCTTTACCAGAACGCTGAGCCAATTTATCCAGTGCAGTATAGACAATCGCTTCTGCGATAGATTTTTTGCCATCTACCATTAGTAGGTTAACAAATTTGGCCAAAATTTCTGATCCACACTTTGGATCTGGCAAGATTTTACGTTGACCAATAATGCGACGACGTGGCATGGGAAGACTCCGTTGCTAATTCAGCATTGTCCAACACTAGATGAATGATTTGAAAAAATGCAAAGTGAATAAAAATTTGGCGATACACATTAAGTCTTAGGTTTCTTCACGCCGTACTTGGATCGGCCCTGCTTGCGGTCTTTCACACCTGAGCAGTCAAGAGCGCCTCTAACAGTGTGGTAACGCACACCAGGCAAGTCTTTTACCCGACCGCCGTGGATAAGTATTACTGAGTGTTCCTGCAGGTTATGACCTTCACCGCCAATGTAGGAGGTAACTTCAAACCCGTTTGTCAAACGCACACGGCACACTTTACGTAGCGCGGAGTTTGGTTTTTTCGGGGTAGTAGTATATACGCGGGTACATACGCCACGTTTCTGAGGGCATGCGTCCAGCGCCGGAACGTTGCTCTTCACAACTTTCATGGATCGCGGTTTGCGTACCAGTTGGTTAATCGTGACCATTCAATAAAGCTCCTGGATTTTGATTCTTACAATATTACATAACTAATAATCCGCAAGCAGCTGCTATGTGCGCAACAAGTGTAATCCGTGGTTCAATAACACGTCGTAACTGTTTAGCGTTTGTTTTGGGAAGATCATCTTCTGAATAAGTTAATGACGCACCAAATTCGCGGAATGGTAATGGTATTATGATAACGCAAGATTCTATGGCTGAAGAGTAACAGTGTCAAGAACAAGAAATAGACAATTTACATTGTCTTACCATGATATCTGTTGCAACTGTTTTTCAGTTAAACCGACGAATTCATTATAACTGATAATTGTGATATTAGCGGAAAAATAAACAGATATCCCACGCGCGACTATATCATTTTTCAGTGCGTACAGCGTCAGAGGCGAGTCACTCAGTGCGCCAGCCGCCGGCGAGCCGCGCAGACCAGCGATCACACCATCGGAAAAAAGCAGTAGATCATCGCCGGTCTGCGCGCTCCGCAATAGCGCTGCTAGATCGCAAGCATAGGGAGAACGGCTAAGAGTATATAGCATTATCGTAATCGTATCCGTTCGTTGTTAAAACGTCAATATAGTGTTATAGGCGGTTAGCTGCTGGCGCCAGTCAGCAGCCGATAGCCATTGGACATGTAACACATAGCCGGAACTTGCATCCAGACCGCGTTCCCATGCCGAGTCAGCGCATAGATATAGCCGATCAACATCATACAGAGCTAATAGACTAAAAGTAGCGACAAAGTTCCGTGCCAAAATTTTGGCTGGCTGCTGCTGCGACAATAACAACAATACGCCATCGGCGATAAAAAATATGCCAATATTCTTGGCAAGTGAAGAAATAGCCAATATTGCGTCAAGACCCTCTCTTCCAGAGGTATCGCCGTGTGGTCCGTGCGTGAACACAAAAGCGATGTTTTTCATATCTTCCGGCCTTAAAACTGAACAAAACGATCGCAGCCGCACGCAGCCTGTGCCAGAGTACCAAGGCCACTCATTTTGAAACCAGGCTGAATATTATCACCGTTTAGTTTAAGTAAAGCCGCTTGAACGGCATCGGTGATGCCGCGGCGCAGAGCAGCTGCGACGCAAACATGCAGCTCAACCATATGCTGCTGCGCTAGATCATTCCAGGCGCGCACCAGATCTACCTCATCACTGGCGGGCGCGCTCAGTCGATTAGCATTAGTTACGCCTTCTTGATAAAAAAACACTGTACCAAGATGGTGGCCGCAAGCCAGCAGAGCCCAGGCGAACTGCAGTGCGCTACTGGCGCGCTGATTGCCATAGGCCGGGCCGGTTACCATCAAACAGTAATCAAGAAATAACTTGTTTCTATCCATCCCAAACACACAACATCACCGTTATTGATAACGGCTTTAATATAAAGATAAACCATCACTTGTTCATTATCTGGTTAGTAATCACCAGATCTAAATCAATAGCAAAGCACTGTTTTTTGCCCGAGTATAGTGATTGTGGTAAAATAAACGCTACCATCATCACGACACTTGATGGATGCGCAGATTAGCAAAAAGACCAGCAATTGAGAACATTGCCACGGTTATTCAATTATCAAGCCACTCACAAATATGTTTGGTACCCTTTTTAAGGTTGGGATATTCGATTACATGATTAGCGATCGTACCCATGTCGGAGCTTTCGCTTTTATAAGACATAATACCAGTAGACATATTATTTGTTCAATAATAGGACATGCTTATGCTGATTGTATAGATCATTATTATTTTCTGTTGATACTACGGTAATATATAGCCTGATTCTTGTTTGGTAACCAAAATAAATGCAATTGCGCTTCAGATGCCTGCTTCGTTCCTTCCCAGGTCACAAATATTCCAAGCGCAGCGATTAGTTGGTCATTATAAAACAGCAGTGGCGTGTGGCCCCGTAGCCACGGCGGAATTTCTAGTTCCTGCCAAATTTTTTTCAATGTTCGACCATGGCGCCGTCCAGTGATATGCAGCAGTCCGCGCACCGGGCCAAATCTTATTGATACTAATTCGTCGCACATCGGGGCGCGGACGACAGATTTGATGGCTACTATAGTGTCAGCACTAGCTATGCCGTCGGACAAGCGTTCCCCTTGCAGGGGACTGTCGCTATCAACCGTTTGTCGAAAAATTATTCCCATATCAGTAGGTAACTGAAGTTGATCGTATCCCGGTGGCCAGGGCAATATCGTCACGCCATCAGCAAGCTTCGCCAACTTTGGCAACACAGAAGGTAGCACATAAAGACGATCGCGAAAGCGGCGCACCTGGCAGTCATCGATCTGCATTTTCGCAACTGCATCGCGGCGGCTGAGTGCAACCTCTTGCCACAGACGCGCTAATTGCAGGCGTGAGGGCATTCGGACACTAAGGTTGGCCAACCAGCGGCGTAAGAGGGCAGCACGCCTAAGATTACTCATCACCATTAGTGGCGTTAAGCGTAGCGACCCGTCCGGTGACATAAGATCGTCCAGCGTTTCAGCTAACAGTTCATCTAATAGTCTTTCCTGCCCGGCACAAAGCTGTGCGCTGCGCGCTGAGGCAGAGGCAAAGTGTGGCCAGCGCTGCCGCAAAAGCGGTAGGATCTGTAAGCGCAAAAAATTGCGGTCGAACCGCATATTTGTATTACTTTCGTCCTCAATCCAGCTTAGCTCGCGTGCACAAGCGTATGCTTCCAGCTCAGCCCGGCTACAATCAAGCAAGGGTCGCACCAGGCGATGATCGTGAAATGGCATATCAGCCGTCATACTAGCCAGCCCGGCCGGGCCGCTACCACGTTTCAACGCCAACAGTAGCGTTTCCACCTGATCGTCCTGATGGTGAGCAGTCAGCAAACATTCATCTGCCGCCAGCGTAGCCGCCAGCGCCCGATAACGCGCGCCGCGGGCTGCTGCTTCAAGGCCATCTTGTGTCGAGTCGATAACCACACGCACAATGTTAAACTTAACTTTACGCCGGTGGCATTCGTACGCACAATGCTTTACCCAACGATCAGCATCGCGATTTAATCCATGATTGATATGAACAGCCCGTAGTATCTTGGAGCAGGCGCTACCCATAGCCTCATCGCCATCTCGCAGAGCGGTTATAATATCTAGCAAAACCATGGAATCTAGCCCACCGCTGAACGCTAACAACACTGCACGGTAAGGAGCAATGTAAACGGCGACACGGCGGTGTAATGCTTGCAATTGCCTACAGTCGTCAGTATGTATCATACATCTCCAGCATCTCCCGCGGTAACCGCTAGCTCTAATCAGTAAATTTTTGGTACAATGAACTTAAGCAGCACCACACCGAATCGCTGGCCTCAAATAATATTTATGTTTAGATGCGATAAGATGCTAACATACGTGATCGGCACCTAGCTTTACAATGTAGGCACATGGGCTAATTAGTGACAGAATAGACTTATTATATCAAATATTTCCCTAATCAAGTTTGCCACGCAGTTGTTGTTTCTCTTCTCATCCTGCGGCTTGGTGAGCTTACTCTTATTAAGCTGCTGTATCTGTACCTGATGCTTGGTTGACTGGCATAGCGACTGAGGATCATCCGTCCATACTGGCAATGTCCGCATCGTGCTACCACCGTCACAGACAAAATTACCAGCATAATCAATAGACATCTGGCTAATGCCCTCCGGCGGTGTTAAGTTCATCGCCAACGGTGCTTTTTTTTCCAGATAACGCCGATATAACGCTAGTGCACCATTGGCCCCGGTTAACTTGGTAGAACCGTTATTATCGCGACCAACCCAAGCAATATACACGTCTTGACCGTCAATACCGGCGAACCAGCTATCACGCAGATCATTAGTAGTCCCAGTTTTAGCAGCTAAATGCGAAGAAGGGAATTGCAACGACAGTGAACTTGATGTGCCATTCGCTACCACCTGTTGCATAGCATATAGCGTCAGGTAAGCAGCTTGGGCTGATACAGCTCTCTCTGACTGGGGGAAGCTTTGATACAGTACGGTGCCATCTTCCCCGATCACCGCTCGTACCGTTGACAACTTGGCATGTTTTCCACCACTGGCTATCGTCTGGAACTCCTGTGCTACTTCCATTGGCGTTAGACTGATGGCACCAAGCAACATTGATGGAACTGGATGAATCACAGATGATGGTATTCCTAGCTTTAGCAAAGTTGTGGTAATACGATCAAGCCCTACCGATAAGCCTAAATTGACCGTTGGCACGTTGAGCGATTTGGCAAACGCATCTACCAGCATCACCTTACTGCGGAACTGCCGATCATAGTTTTTTGGTGTCCACAAGCTGCCGTTTGGCTGCTTAATGGTCATTGTCTCATCAGCAATCCAGGTATTGAGCCGATATTTATCAGGCTCGCTCAGAGCAGTTAGATAGGTAGCTGGTTTGGCAAGAGATCCAACCGAGCGCCGCGCCAGGATAGCTCTGTTAAATCCGGCGAATTGTGGCTCAGCACCGCCAACCATGGCTCGCACTTCACCACTAAAGCGATCAACCACTACTATTGCGGCTTCTAAATCCTTCACGCCTTGTACGGCGCGAAGCGCTGGCACGCCCTCCTTGACAGATTTTTCGGCTGCATACTGCGACCGCGGATCCAAGGTGGTGAAAATCTTGACTCCAGACAGGTCGTTAATTTTTGCGTCTAGCTGGCTTTGCAGCTCTTCGCGCACCTTCTGCATGAAGGCAGGTTGTGGCGTCAATGCCACCCCACGTGGCTCTACCCCAAGTGGGCGGTTGCTAAGCACGTTATAAAGATTGCTGTCGATAATTTTCTGATGTTCCAATACTTTCAGTACTAGATTACGGCGTGCCAGCGCACGCTGAGGGTTAGACCAGGGATTATATAGCGATGCCCCTTTCACCATTCCTACTAGCAGCGCTTGCTGATCGATACTCAGTTCCTCTAATGGACGACCGAAATAATACAAGCTAGCTAGCGGGAAACCCCGAATTTGAGCACGGCCACTATGGCCGAGATAAACTTCGTTTAGATATAGCTCTAAAATTTTATCTTTGCTGCAATGATAATCGACGATCAACGCCAGATAGGCTTCATTGGCCTTGCGCCATAACGAACGTTTATTGGTTAAAAATAGGTTTTTCACCAGCTGCTGCGTTAGCGTACTTCCTCCTTGTACTGTACGTCCAGCAGTAATATTGGCCATAAATGCGCGGCAGATAGATGAAAGGCGGATACCGTCATGTTTGTAAAAATGTCGATCTTCGGTGGCTATTAGGGTATTAACGAGCAAGTCTGGGAAACCGGCGCGCGGTACGAATAACCGCTGTTCACCTTTCGGTGATTGCAACATGGTCATCAGCCGCGGATCTAAACGGCAAAAGCCGAAATTGCGCTTGGTATCTTGGTTTTTAATCGCCAATAGTTGATTCTTAGAAAACGTCATACGGGCGTGAATATGCCCCTCTTGGCCATCAGGGAAAGCGAACGGCCGTCGCAATAGATCGATGCTGTTATTGCGAACAGTGAATTCACCCGGCCGAGTAATGTGTAAGACTTGACGGTATTGCATGCCCTCGAGCAGCGTTGCCATTTCGCTGCAACTGTATGGCATACCAGGCTCTAGACTAACCATGCGACCATAGACCGCTGCCGGCAGTTGCCATACTTTGCCATTGATGCGCTTGCATATCTGCGCATCCCAATAAATGCCATAAATAACGATGACCAACAAAACGATGCATATAAACAATCTCCGCATCTTACACAACTTGCCCACCCTTAACCTCACCCAACTTAGCTGCGGCATCAAGTATACCTATGCACTGATCAAGGCGGTCATCTCAATATTATGCCAGCAGCACACGAGCTAGCACAACAAGAATGAAGCTAAATTGAATTGATAATTCAATATATGAAGTGCAATATAGGGCGCACCTATATCCGCTGCCGCCTTGATCTGCTGCTTATCGGCCTCGATAAACATCGAACTCTTAATTCCAGCATTACTCAGTCGAACCACGGCTTGACGTAGTTTATTACGCTGCAATAACTACTTATTTAGTTGGCATTACGGTTGACTATTATATTTTAGAAAAAGTACTGTTATCTAAGTGTTTAATTTAGCAAAGAACAAAAGCCATAAGCCATTTACTTGTTACTGACATTGTCAATTATCACCTATTTTTACGCATGGCCATAGCTGCTCGGTGCATTTACGAACTGCAACAAGTACTATCTTCTATGTGCAGCCCATAGTTTGGGTTTATGGGCGACCTTATAATTTCCTAGTGGACCTAGATATTTTGCAATCTCTTAAACCTGTGACGGGCAGATGTGATTTTATCATTACCTTGAGCTGTACCACACTAATCCACCTTAGTTATTGGTTATGTACGGCATAAAGTTATCCAAAAAAAAACCAATCTGGGATGGACGGATCAGATCAAGTAATGTTTGCTCCAACGTGATGTCGATAGGTATATTATTTACATACAGTTAGTGCGCCAATAGCGGATAAAAAAGTCACGTTTATGTGTATGAAACGCCAACACGTCAGCATAAACTACAGCTGTTGGCAACCAATGTGAGCTAAACGCTGCAGCGATAAGTAATTAATTACTTTTCAGTGAATTGATTGCGCCTGATGTTAATGTCCTTGACACTATCGAACATTGCGAGTTGGTGTGTTTGTGTTGATTAATTTGCCAACTACTTCTATCCACCCTATATTTTGCTACGCGACTTGGGATGCTCAGTGAGAAGGCGATCTATTTAGTTATGATAATGCTGCCAGGTTATTAACATTTATTATTGTGCCGCTAGGATTTCCTATATCATCGATGAAAAGCCTTTCTTAGAGGACTATTTAAAATAAAACTACATTCAG